>CAJPFZ010000667.1 GCA_905339355.1 Burkholderiaceae bacterium | reverse complement strand
GCCGACGATGGCAAACACCCGCAGCAACTGGTCCTGCCACTTGTTGTGTTTCACGGCGGCGAGCACGCCCATCCACACCCCGATGCCGATAATGGGCACGATGGCCCACAGCGACAACTCCACCGTCGCCGGGAAGCGACGCGAAATCACATTGGCGATGGTGTCCGAGCCGGTGCGCGACCAGCCAAAGTCGCCGCGCAGAATGCCGCCACGGATGCTTACCTCACCGGTATTGGGATCCGCACCTTCGCGTCCGAACAGCCAGTTGGCATACTGTATGTAGATCGGGTCCCGCAGGCCGTACTGCATAATCAAAGTCTCGGACTGTTTTGGGTTCTTAGGAATGTCGCGCAGGTACAAAGCCAGCCGAGCATCTTCCGGCAATAGGCCAATCATGCCAAACAGCAGGATGGTCACACCGAACAGCAGCAGGGGCATGAGCAACAACCGGCGGACAATATAAGCATACATGGATCACATCTCCTTGACAGCCTTCAGAATATATACCCTGAAGACTATAGACAGGTTCAGAATGTTGGCCACAGGCCTCATCTTCCTGAAAGGCACTACCTTCGCAGGATGCGGCAGCGATAGAGATTCAACGGCCCACTTCGTCGCTTCCAGCGGATCAACCCGCAATGACCTTGTCTGTAAAGAACACACGAAGGCATTGTGGACTGATCACCTGACCGCGCTCTGCCGCGAATTTTGCACCTTCGCTCATTAGAGATTGTGCGGATGAGGCTGGCTGGCCGATTGCGCATCATCGGCCAGCCAGCGAACATCTTATCGTCAGTCCAGGTCTTTATTACTTGGCCACGTTATCCTTGGACAGTTCATTGACCGCGCCCGGCAACGACACCAACGGATTCTGCGAGGTGCCACCCATCCAGCCGTTCATATACAGCTGTTCATAGCTGCGGTTGTTCAAAACCGACAAGATGATATATGGTGCATCCTCGTAGATCATCTGGTTCAGCTCACTGTAGATCTCGGCGCGCTTGTCGAAGTCAGTCTCCTTCGCGCCCTGGTCGATCAGCGGCTGGTACTTCTCGATCAACTCCGGCGCGATGTTAAAGCGCGAGCCGTAGGTCGTCAGGATGTACGGCACATACCAGTTGTGCGGATCGTGGATGTCTTCCTGCCAGCCGGCCACGCCGAGGGGGATCTGCTTGACGCGCACGACGCGCAAGTAGGTGGCCCAGGGCAGCGCCACGGGATTCACCAGGAAGTTCTGATTCACTTGTTGCAGGTTCTCCGCCAGGATCTCGGCCAGGGCCTGTCGCGCAGTGTTGCCGACGTTGTAGCCCAACTGCATGTAGAAACCAGCGTCCCACACGGTCGTAGGATTACCATCCGCATCCGTGTAAGGATTACCTTCCGCGTCTTTCAGCTCAGCCAACTTGAACTCTTCTTCGCACTTGGCCAGGTCGTACTCATACCGCGGCGTGCCCTCATAGCCGGCTTGGCCGGGCAACGTCAAGGCCAGTGATTTCGTTGCTTCGCCAAACTGTACGTCCTGAATGTACGTCTCGTAGTCGAAGCAATAGTTGAAGGCCTTGCGGATGTGAACATCGCTGAAGAAGTTCAACGGAATGCCCTCGCCATCCAACAGGCCGCTACCCACGAAGGGGCTGCCCTCGGCGATGTTCTGGTTCATGCCGATGTCGGTGCGAGCCAGCGAGAGCAAAGGCTTGATCACACGCAGGATGCCGTCCGGGTTGACTTCCTTGCACTCGCCCGTCTCAGGATTGCACTCTTCCCGGACCAGCGTGTCCAACTGCGCCCAGTCAGCCGGCGAACCCGGAGTGATGCGATCGGCATCCCCAGCCTGCAACGCCGCGAAGCGCGTACCGAATTCCGTCACGTTCTTCGTCACCACGCGCTTGATCACCGGCGCCTCGCCCCAATAACCATCGAACGCCACCAAAACAACCTCTTCCTGCGGCGTCCAGTGATCCAACTTGTACGGCCCAGTGCCGTTCGTTACCGCACGCAGCGGCAGCGATTCGCTGGGGATGCCGTAGGAATTCTGCCAGGTCGCGCAGTCGCCATCCCACGCCTTGTTGGCAATCGCCCATTCCTTGTTGATCACACTCGCCCAGCGCTGCGCAATCGTGGCGATGAACGGCCCCCACGGCTGCGCCAACTTCATCGTCACGGTGCCCGCCTCATTGTCAAACGTAATGGCCGCCTTGACTTTCTCGCAGGCCGCTGCCAACTGGGCCGCAGGCTGCGTCTTCAGTGTTTCGGCATCACCGTCCAGTGCGCCTGAAGGGTCCACCAACTCGGCCGCGTCCAGAACCTTGAAGAATGGTTCCGTCATCAAAAAGCCCGGCGTGTTCGGATCCGACATCAGCAGCACGCGCCAGAACGAATAGGCCACATCTTCCGGCGTCATCGTCTGACCTTCGTGGAACTTGACGTCCTTCTTGATATTCCAGACGTACTCCACGCCGCCATCATCGGTCGGTGTCGGCTCAGGGATCGCTTCGGCCAGCACGGCCTTGAACTTCGTCGGATCCTTGCCCTCGAACGACACCAGCCCTTCGTAGATGTTGAACAACTGGCCGCCGCCCGCCGTCTCATAGTTGTAGTGCGGGTCCAGTTCCGACGGATCCCCAAA
>CAJPFZ010000666.1 GCA_905339355.1 Burkholderiaceae bacterium | reverse complement strand
GAGCCGCTGGAGCCGGCCGTCGAGGCACGCTACCGCCTCGCGCGCAGCGCCCGCGACGAAGGCCAGAGCGCACGCGAGCTGGCGTTGATGAAAGAAGTGTTCCAGGCCGACCAACGCGGCGGCGCGGCGCGCACGCCGCGCACGCGCACGCTCGGCGGACTCGCCTCGCTCGCGCTGGCCGAGCCGACGTTGGCCGCCTACCGCAAGGTCGCGCTGGTCGAGCCGCTGGCCCGGCAGCTCAAGCTGAAGAAGGCCCGCATGGAAGAGGTGCTGAAGGCCTACGCGCTCGCGTCCGAATACGGCGTGGCGGAGGTGACGACGGCGGCGACCTTCCACACCGCCGCGCTGTACCAGGACTTCGGCCGTGCCCTGATGAGTTCGCAGCGGCCGAAGAAGCTGTCGAAGGCGGAGCGGGAGCAATACGACGTGATGCTCGAGGAGCAGGCCTATCCCTTCGAGGAGAAGGCGACCGAGCTGCACGAGGTGAACGCACGGCGTGCCGCGGAGGGGATCTACGACCAATGGGTGCAGGCGAGCTTCAAGGCACTGCGGGAGCTGCGGCCGGTGCGCTATGGCAAGAACGAACGCAGCGAAGGAGTGGTGAATGCAATCCGGTGAACGGAACCACCCCCTGCGGCCTTCGGCCGCCGAGGCGAGACGGCCGCTCCCTCTCCCGCTTGCGGGAGAGGGCTGGGGTGAGGGTGTCGCGCGATGGACCGCGGGCGGTTCATTGCGACTCGCGCTGGCTGCGGCGATGTGTTTTGGCGCCACGGGCTGTGCCTCGGTGAAGGAAGCTTCGCAGTCGATCCAGCAGGCGATGACTCCAGCCGCCGCCGGCAACGCCGCGCTGCCGCCGGCCGCGGCGATCACCACCCCCGACGCGCAACCACCCGTCAGCCCTGACGCCCAGCAGGCCTTCGACCACGCCCGCCGCGCACTGCGCGCCGGCCGCACCGACGAAGCCGAGCGCGCCTTCCGCACGCTCACTCAATCACATCCTGATCTCGGCGGCCCACATGCCAACCTCGGCGTGATCCATCGCCAGGCCGGCAAGCTGCCGGAAGCCGTGGCCGCGCTGGAGAAGGCCGTGGCATTGAGCCCGCGGCAGCCGCTGTACTTCAACCAGCTCGGCGTGACCTATCGCCAGGCCGGCCAGTTCGCCAAGGCGCGCGAGGCCTATGACCAGGCGCTCGCACTCGACCCGAACTACGCCGACGCGACGCTCAACCTCGCGATCCTGCACGACCTGTACCTGTGGGACGGCCAGCGTGCGCTGGCGCTGTACGACCGCTACCTGGCGCTGTCCCCCGCAGGCGACGCCACCGTCACGAAATGGGTCGCCGACCTGAAGAACCGCAAGCAGCACGTCGGCATGCTCACGCGCAAGGAGAAGGAATGAAGCACATCCTCGCCGGTGCCGCGTTGGCGGCGGCCTCCTGTGCCGCGCCGCTGTGCGCGCAGGACCGCGCCGACATCGACCGCACGCAGATCATCGGCAACCGCGAGTTGCCCAAGGTGCTCTACATCGTGCCGTGGAAGAAGCCGCTGCCCGGCGATCTGTCCGGGCGGCCTCTGGTCAGCGTGCTCGACGAGGCGCTCGCGCCCGTCGACCGCGACGTGTTCCGCCGCCAGGTGCAGTACGACGCGATGGTGAAGCCGGCCGCGACGCCGCCGCCCGCGCGCTCGCCTTGAGCACCCGCATCGCCCCCAGCCCCCCGAGTTTTCGAGCCGCAGTCGTCATTGGAGAGATAGAGAAATGAATGCATTCCAAACCGCCGTGAAGTTCTTCCAGGACAGCGGCCTGTTCATCTACCCGAGCATCCTGATCATGGCCACCGGCCTCGCGATCGCGATCGAGCGCTTCATCTTCCTGCAGCGTGCGCGCAGCGAGAACCGCAAGCTGTGGGCGCAGGTGCTGCCGATGCTGCAGAACGGCCGCTTCAAGGAGGTGCTGGGCCTGACCTCGAACTCCGACGCCGCCATCGGGCGCATCGTTGCCAACGGCCTCACGCGCATGCAAAGCGCCGGCCGGCGCGAGGACCTCGATGCGGCGATGGAGGAAGGCATGATGGAGATCGTGCCGCGCCTGGAGAAGCGCACGCACTACATCGCGACCTTCGCCAACGTGATCACGCTGGTGGGCCTGCTGGGCACCATCATCGGCCTGATCAAGGGCTTCACCGCGGTGGCACAGGTCAACCCGGCGGAGAAGGCCGAGCTGCTGTCGGCCAGCATCTCGATCGCGATGAACAACACCGCGTTCGCGCTGATGGTGGCGATTCCGTTCCTGCTGATCCACTCCTTCCTGCAGGCGCGCACCAGCGAGATCGTCGACGGGCTCGAAGCCGCCAAGATCAGCTTCCTGAACCTGGTGCAGCGCCTGAAGGCCGAGTCCGCCGCGGGCGCGAGGTAACCGAAATGCGTGTCCGACGCCTGCGCAAACACGCGGCTGCGCTCGAAGTCACCGCGTTCATCAACCTGATCGTGGTGCTGGTGCCGTTCCTGCTGTCGACGGCCGTGTTCACGCGGCTGTCGGTGCTCGATCTCACGCTGCCGGCCCAGACCTCTGGCGTCGAGCAGCTCAAGGTCGAGGACCTGAAGCTCGAAGTCGTGATCCGCCCCGACGCGCTCGAGGTCGGCGACCGCATCGGCGGTCTGATCCAGCGCATTCCGAGCCACGACGGCGCCTACGACGTGAAGGCACTTTCGGCGCTGATGCAGCAGATCAAGGCGCGCTTTCCCGACACCAAGGCAGTCACGGTGCTCGCCCAGCCCGACACCTCCTACGACGTTCTGGTGCAGGTGATGGACGGCGTGCGCGAGAGCCAGACGGTGCACGGACCGAAGATCGAGCGCGCCGAACTGTTCCCCGACGTCTCGATCGGCGACGCGCCGATCAGCAAACGATAGAGGGCGCATGAAGCTCACTCCACTGGAACGACGCGCCGAACGCAAGGCGCGCAATCAGTCGGCGGTCGACCTGAACCTGGTCGCGCTGATCGACATCTTCACCATCCTGATCTTCTTCCTGCTCTCCAGCGCTTCGGGCGTGGAGCTGCTCGCGAGCCCCAAGGCGGTCAAGCTGCCCGAATCGGTCGCAGAGAAGAGCCCGCGCGAAACGGTGGTGGTGGTCGTGAGCGGCGCCGACATCCTCGTCGACGGCCGCAAGGTCGCCAACGTGAGTGACGTGATGGCCACGCAGGGCGACCTGATCGCGCCGCTGAAGGACGAACTCGACCTGCTGGCCAGCCGCCAGGTCATCCGCGCCGACAACGAGGCGCAGAGCAAGGCGTTGACGATCATGGGCGACAAGAACATCCCCTACCAGCTGCTGCGCAAGGTGATGGTCACGGCGGCGCGCGCGAACTTCAGCGACGTGTCGTTCGCAGTCACGCGGAAGTTCGCATCATGAGCGCGCTGGCGATTTCGTTTCGCAGGCCGGTGCTGCCGTGGGCGGCAGCAATCGAGGACGAGGCACGTTTTCGCCGCATCCTTCACCGCGTGCTGGCGGTCTGCGTGATCGTGTGCCTCGTGGTGCTGCTGCTGCCGCGCCCGCAGGAAGACCGCACGCAGCCGCAGGAGCTGCCGCCGCGCCTGGCCAAGCTCGTGCTGGAGCGCGAACCGCCGCCGCTGCCCAAGCCACCGGTCAAGGTGGAGAGCGCGCAGCAGCCCAAGGCCGAGTCGACCGGCAAGAAGCCCGAACCGGTCAAGGTCGAGCCGTCGAAGGAAGCGCCGGTGCCCGAGGCGCGCCGGCCGCAGCCGAACAAGCCGCCGGGCGAGATCGAAGGCGCGCGCCGCAGGGCGGCCGGTGTCGGCTTGCTCGCGATGAAGGACCAGCTTGCCGAGCTGCGCGGCGCGCCGGTGGCAGTGCAGCTGACGCAGGACATCAAACACGGCCCGGGTGTGGGCACGGGCGTGGGTGCCGGCGTCGGCGCCGGCACCGATAACGGCATCCCCGTGCGCGCGTTGATCACCTCCAACGCCGCGGGCGGCAGCGGCGGCATCAACACCGCGGCCTACAGCCGCAACACTGGTGGCGGTGGCCTGGCCGGGCGCGCCACGACACTGGTCGAAGGCGTGGCCGGCGGTGGGGGCGGTGGCGGGGCGGGCGGTGGCGGCGGAGGAGGCAAGGGCGCCGGCAAGGGCGGCCCTGGAGGCGGCACGCTGCACAAAGGCGGCAGCGGCAAGGCCTCGCGCTCGATCGAGGAGATCAAGCTTGTCTTCGAGCGCAACAAGGGCGCGATCTACGCCATCTACAACCGTGCGCTGCGTGAAGATCCGGGGCTGCAAGGCAAGGTGGTTCTGGAGCTGAAGATCGCACCCTCCGGCGACGTGCTCGATTGCCGCATCGTCTCGAGCGAACTGAAGGCGTCGGAGCTGGAGAACAAGCTTCTGGCGCGCATACGGCAGTTCGATTTCGGCGCCAAGGACGTGGATCAGATGGTGGTCACCTGGCCGGTGGACTTCTTGCCGTCATAGCCGTCTTGTGGACGGCTATGACGGCATGCCGTTGGCATGCCTTATCGCACGGCTCCCCCAGCCCCCTCCAAGAAGGGGCTCCAGCATGCCCGACAGCTCCCCCAGGTCCCCCTCCGCGAGGGGGATTCCAGTTTGCTTATTGAGCGGCTTGCGGCCGCAACACCCTTCGCGGAGTGATCGCCTGCAACACCGACAGCGCGATGCGAGGTGTTTCCACCACCATGCTGGAGTCCCCCTCCGGGAGGGGGACCTGGGGGAGCTGTCGAACGAACTGGAGCCCCTTCTTGGAGGGGGCTGGGGGAGCGGTGCGATAAGTCATGCCGTCCGAAGGACGGCTTCCGCGCTTAGGCACACCAATTGCCGCCTTTCACCGAAGAGGAGCGCGGCGATGACCCTAAGGGAAGCCTGGCGACTGGTGAAAGAGGCGGCCGCCGCCTGGATGGAGGACCGCGCCCCGAGCATGGGTGCGGCGCTGTCGTACTACACCGTGTTCTCGATCGCGCCGCTGTTGCTGATCGTCATCGCGGTGGCGGGCCTGGTGTTCGGTACCGAGGCGGCGCAGGGCGCGATCGTCGCTCAGCTGCAGGGCCTGCTGGGCGATGGCGGCGCACGCACGATCCAGGAACTGCTGCGCAGCGTCTCCGAACCGAAGGAGGGCGTGGCGGCGACGATCGTCGGCGCCGTGCTGCTGCTGATCGGCGCGACGACGGTGTTTGCCGAACTGCAGGTCGCGCTCGACCGCGTGTGGGAGGTGCCCGAGCGCGCCCGTCCTTCGGGCCTTTGGGGCTTTCTGCGTGCGCGGCTGCTGTCGTTCGGCATGATCCTCGGCATCGGCTTCCTGCTGCTGGTCTCGCTCGTGATCAGTGCGGCGATCTCGGCGCTGGGCAACTGGTGGGGCCCGCTGTTCGGCGGCTGGGAAACGCTCGCCCACGTGGTGAACTTCGCCGCCAGCTTCGCCCTCGTGACGGTGATGTTCGCGCTGATCTACCGCTTCATGCCCGACGTGCGCATCGAATGGCATGACGTGTGGATCGGCGCCGCGGTGACCGCGCTGCTGTTCACGATCGGCAAGACATTGATCGGCCTGTACATCGGCAAGAGCAGCGTGGCGTCGGGTTTCGGCGCCGCCGGTTCGCTGGCGGTGCTGCTGTTGTGGGTGTACTACTCGGCGCAGATCTTCCTGCTCGGTGCGGAGTTCACCTGGGTCTACGCGCACTCCTACGGCTCGCAGCAGGCTCAGCCGGCGAAACAGCCTGAGGCGCACGCCGACACCCCGGCCGCAGCCGCCGTGCCGGCGAAGACGAAGACAAGGCCAGCAGCGCCGGCCGCGACGGCCCGAGGCGGCAAGCTCGCGAGCGGCATCCGCCACCATCCGGCGCGCGCGATCGGCCTGGCGATGGTGCTGGGAGCGGTGTCGGCCTTCGCGATCAAGTCCTGGCGGCCGCAGCGGGTGGCGCCGCACGCGGCAACACCGGCGAGACCCGCGAGAACGGCGGCGCCTGCCGATGCTTCGGTGACGACGACCGCGGGCAAACGCGTCGCCGGGGGCATCGGTGCCGCGGTGGTGGCAGCGCTCTCGCGCTCGCTGCTGACGGCAGCGCGCCGCGGCGCGAGGCGCGGCTGGCGCTCGCCGCAGGCGCACGGCGGATCGGCTGGCTGATTCACTGCGGCGCGCACACGCGAGCGCCGCTACCATGTAAGAAGGGCGGCAGGCCGGCGACAGATGCGCGTTGTCCTTGCCGGGACAGCGTCCACCACCAATCCCCCACTTTCTGGAGATGAAGCCATGAACCACCGCCTGATCACGTCTTCTGCCCTCGCTTCCGTCCTCGCCCTCGGCCTGATCTCGGGCGCCGGCGCCGCCGACGAGAAGGCCGCCGCCAAGGAGAAGTGCTTCGGCATCGCCAAGGCCGGCCAGAACGACTGCGCCAACGTCTCGGGCACCCACTCGTGCGCCGGGCAGAGCAAGACGGACAACGCGCCCGACGAGTGGAAGTACGTTGCCAAGGGCACCTGCGCCAAGATGGGCGGCAAGACGGCCGACGAGGCGAAGAAGCCCGGCGCCAAGATGTAGGCGGGCGCGCAGACGCCGGCCGCGTGAGCACCGTGCCATCGAGCGACGCGACGTGCGCCGGCATCGGCCTGCGCCATCCCCACTATGGCGAGGTCATGGAGCGCACGCCGCCGCTTGGCTTCGTCGAAGTCCATTCGGAGAACTTCTTCGCCGATGGCGGCGCCGCGCTGGCAGTGCTGCATGCGGCACGCGAGCGCTACGAGGTGAGCCTGCACGGCGTGGGCCTCGCGCTCGGCTCCGCGGCGGGACTCGACCCTTGGCACCTCGATCGCCTGGAGCGCCTGGTGCGGCGAATCGAGCCCGTGCGCGTCTCCGACCATGCCTCCTTCGCGCGCGCGCCACGCGGTGCGGGGCAGGGCACGGTGCACGCCAACGATCTGCTGCCGATCGCCTTCAGCGAGGCCTCGCTCGACATCCTGTGTGCCAACGTGTCGCGCGTGCAGGAGCGCCTCGCGCGGCCCATCCTGGTCGAGAACCTGTCGGCCTATCTTTCGTTCGCCGACGACCGCATTCCCGAGCCGGACTTCTTCGCCGCGCTGTGCCGCCGCACCGGCTGCGGCATGCTGCTCGACGTCAACAACCTGATGGTCAGCGCGCTGAATGCCGGTGCGGCCGACCCGGTGGCGTCGTGCACCTCGTTCATCGACGCGCTGCCGACCGGCGTCGCTGGGGAGATCCATCTCGCCGGCTACTGCCGCACCGACGACATCGTCATCGACGACCACGGCAGCCGGGTCCGTGCCGAAGTGTGGGAGGTGTATCGCCACGCGCTGCGCCGCTTCGGGCCGCTGCCCACGCTGGTGGAATGGGACACGGCGCTGCCATCGCTCGACGTGCTGCTCGGCGAGGCGCAGCACGCCACGCTGCTGATGCGCGACGCCGCGGCGCAGACGGCATGAAGGTGGAACGCGGCGTGTCGAAGACCGGTGCCGAGGCCGAGGCCGATCGCCAGCGCGAGCTGCTGGCCGCGCTGTTCGCGCCGCGCGCCGATGCCGGCGCGATGGCCATCCGCGAAAGCGGCGCGCGTGCCTTGCGCGGGCTGCAGGCCTACCGGCGAAACGGCGACGCCGCCGCGCAACGCGCGCTGGCGGCGGCCTTTCCGACCGTGCAGATGCTGCTCGGCGCTGATGACTTCGACGCGCTGGCGTGCGAGTTCTGGCGCGCCGCGCCGCCGCGCCACGGCGACCTCGGCGAGTGGGGCGAGGGCTTCGCGGCCGCGATCGCAGCGCATCCCCAGCTGACCGACTGGCCCTACCTCGGCGACTGCGCGCGCCTCGACTGGGCGCTGCATTGCTGCGAACGCGCCGCCGATGCGGCGCTCGACGCCGACTCGCTCGCACGGCTCGCAGACACCGATCCCTCGCGGCTGGTGGCCGAGTTCATGCCGGGCGTGGCGCTCGTCGAGTCGCGCTGGCCGATCGTGTCCATCCACGCGGCGCATTCGAGCGGCGACGACGCGGCCTTCGAAGCGCTGCGCGAGCTGATCGCGCGCCAGCACGGCGAATGCGCCATCGTCTCGCGCAGCGGCTGGAAGGCGATCGCCTCGCCGGTGGATGCCGCAACCGCGCAGTGGACCCGGCGGCTGCTCGAAGGATGCGAACTCGGCGCCGCCTTGTCGCAAGCCGGCGAAGGATTCGATTTCGGCGCCTGGCTCGCGGCGGCGCTGCAGCAGCACTGGCTGAAAGGTATTCGTGTCCGCGCCGACTGACGCGCATCCCTTGCTGGAGGCGAGCATGAACACGAACACACTTTCCTGGCCTGCGATGCTGTGGGCCGCATCCGAGCGGGCCGCGGGCGGCCTGGACCGCCTGCAACCCGCCGCCTTGCTGCTCGCGCGGCTCTACGTCGCCAACGTCTTCTTCAGCGCCGGCTTGACCAAGCTCGCCGATTGGGACACGACGCTCGCGCTGTTCACCGACGAATACCGGGTACCGCTCCTGTCGCCGACGCTGGCGGCCTGGTTCGGCACCGGCGGCGAACTGCTGCTGCCGGTGCTGCTGGTGCTGGGCCTGGCGGGGCGGTTCGCAGCCGCCGGCCTGTTCGTGCTGAATGCGGTGGCAGTGGCGAGCCTTGCGGACATCGCGCCCGCGGCACTTCAGCAGCATGTCTTCTGGGGCAGCCTGCTGGTGGGTCTGCTGCTGTGGGGCGCTGGCGCATGGTCGCTTGACCGCCTCGTGGCGCCGCGGCTGCGTGCACGCATTCGGGCCGGGGCCACTACCATCCGAGCGGCTTAGCCCCGCGCCGGGGGCGGTACAACAACAAGGGAAGCGATGTCGCGCAAGAAACTGCTTTTGCTCGGGATGCTGCTCGCGCTGGTCGCGGCCTTCTTCGTCTTCGATTTCGGGCGCTTCCTGAGCCTGGAGTACATCAAGCAGCGGCAGGACGACCTCGCCGCGGCATACGAGGCGCGGCCTGCCTTGTTCATCGGCGTCTTTCTCGTCGTCTACATCGT
>CAJPFZ010000665.1 GCA_905339355.1 Burkholderiaceae bacterium | reverse complement strand
GCCTTCAGCGCTCGCGCCGGTCACCGTGGCCCAGCGGTTCGCGCGGCTCCTGTGCCTGCAGCTCCATCAGCGGCATGGGCATCGTCATCAGCCGGTTCGGCGTGCTCGGTTCCCACAGCGCGGCCGGGGTGGTGTCGATCTCGGCGGTGATGGCGTGCATCAGCGTGAGGCTCACGCGCGAGGCGATCTGCCGCAGCAACGTGACCTGTTGCGGGGTCCACTCCTGCATCTCGCCGACCTGTTCGCAACTGAAGCTGCCGTACAGCGCGCCGTTGACCGAGAAGCCCACATCGAGCAGCGAGTGCACACCGAGCGGAGCAAGGTAGCTGTCGACCCATGGCGCGGTGGCCGGATCGCGCAACGCATCGCTTGCCACCACGCAGCCGTCGCGCAGCAGCGGCTCGAAATAGGGCGAGGGGTCGTCGCTGCGCATGTCGGGCACGGTCGGAGTGAGCATGCCGGCGCTGTCGTGCATGGCAATGCAGTGCAGGGCGGCGGCCCGAGGGGTCTGCACGAGCATGCGCACGGCCGCGCGCGAACAGCCGATGTGCTGCACCAGGTATCGGCACAGCAGCGCGAGGAAATGGGCGCGGTCGATTTCTCCACGGTCCAGCAGGCCGCAGATGCGCTGTAGCGCCGTCAGATCGGGCATGTGGCCATTCTGGGCGAGCGGGCGAGACGCGCCTACTGCAAACTCTTTCAGGTTGGGGCGTTCAGGCGGGGTTCAGGTGACGTGCCGGCGGCGAATGTTCGTAGAACGGGCGCGAATCGCAGAAAGGCGCCACCAGGCACTCCTCGCACAGGGGGCGCCGCGCGAGGCACACGTAGCGGCCATGCAGGATCAGCCAGTGGTGGGCATCGACGCGGTAGGCCTCGGGTACACGCTCGAGCAGCCGCATCTCGACCTCGAGCGCGGTCTTGCCGGGCGCGAGGCCGGTGCGATTGCCGACGCGGAAGATGTGCGTGTCCACTGCCATCGTCGGTTCGCCGAACGCCACGTTGAGCACGACGTTGGCCGTCTTGCGCCCCACGCCGGGCAGGGCTTCCAGTGCTTCACGGGTGCTCGGAACCTGGCCGCCGTGCCGCTCGATGAGGATGCGGCAGGTCTCGTGCAGGTTTCGCGCCTTCGTGCGAAACAGGCCGATCGACTTGATGTACTCGGCGATGCCCTCCGTGCCCAGCGCGAGCATGCGCGCGGGCGTGTTGGCGACGGCGAACAGGCGGCGTGTGGCCTTGTTGACGCTCACGTCGGTCGCCTGCGCGGACAGCAGCACGGCGGCCAGCAGCTCGAATACGCTGCTGTATTCCAGCTCGCTGGCCGGCTGCGGGTTGGCCGCTTTCAGCACGGCGAAGAAGGGTTCGATCTGGGCGCTGTTCATCGCTGCCGATTGTGGCAGCGCCGTTCGCGTGCGAGCGCCGTCAACGCGCGACGGCAGTGTCGGGCGGTGCCGCAGCGGCGATCTCGGCGGCGTTCGGCAGCGACGGGTCTGATGCCGGCGTGGCGGCGATGACGGCTTCCAGTGCCGCGGTGGTGGGCTTGGGCGGCGGCGGCCCCTTCTTGTTGTCGCAAGCGCCGAGAAGGGCCAGCGCAGCGATGGCAGGAACAACAAGTCGATGCATGGCGGGCCTCCGTGGGAATCACGCCCGCGAGTCTGCGGGTCAGACGAACGGGCTCCTGCTGCTAGGCTAGGCCGACGGCGGCCCGGTGCGCGTCAGCCGGGCGCGGCGCGCAGCGTCGGCGGCCACTGATCGTGCTGTAGGACGCTGCCGACCACGGGACCATGCGCTTCATGCGCCTCCCGTGCCGCGGCGCTCTCGAGAACGGACGAGGGCCGCCTCCAGCAGCGCGCGCTTGCCCTCGAGGGCGTCGGGATCGGTGAGCTTCGACGCTGCCGGCAGATCGTCCAGCGCGGCCTGTGCCTTGGCGGCCAGCCGTTCGTCGTGTTCCTGCTGCTCGCGTTGAAGACGAATGCGGCGCCGTGAGTAGCGCTCGCGCGCGCCGTCCGCCGCTTCAGGCGACCAGGCGTCCCAGCCGCTGCGCTCGCCGGTCACGCTCGTGAGCGCGATGCAGTCCACCGGACACACCGGAATGCACAACTCGCAGCCAGTGCACCACTCGTTGACGACGGTGTGCATCTGCTTGGGGCCGCCGATGATGCAGTCCACCGGGCAGGCCTTGATGCACAGCGTGCAGCCGATGCACCAGGCCTCGTCGATGATGGCGAGCTGCCGCGGTCCTTCGTGGCCATTGGCGGGATTCAAGGCCGGCGGGGGGCGGCCCGTCAGCCGTGCCAGCCGCGCGATGCCCTCGGCGCCGCCGGGTGGGCACTGATTGATCGGCGCCGCGTCGATGACGATCGCCTGCGCATACGAATGGCAGTCGGGATAGCCGCAGCGGGTGCACTGCGTCTGCGGCAGTGCGGCGTCGATGGCGGCGATGCGGGCGGTGGTGTCCACCGCTCGATTATCGCCAGCGCCGTTGCGGAGTCAGGCGGCGCAAGTCAGGCGCTGACGGTCTTGCGGCGAGCGGCAGGTGCCGTCTTGCGGGCGGCCTTCTTCGCTCCCGGCATCGCGTCCTGGTGGTTGGCGATGAAGTCGCGCACGACCGGGTAGACATGCTCGCGCCAGCGGCGGCCCGAGAAGATGCCGTAGTGGCCGGCACCTTCGACGTCGTAGTGGAATTGCCGGGCCTTCGGAACGCCTGTGCACAGGTCGTGTGCCGCGCGCGTCTGGCCGGCTCCGGAGATGTCGTCGAGTTCTCCTTCGACGGTCAGAAGTGCCGTTGTCGTGATGTCTTGCGGCCGCACCAGCTGGCCCTTGACCTTCCAGGTGCCATTGACCAGCGCGAAGTCCTGGAACACGACCTTGATCGTGTCGAGGTAGTACTCGGCCGGCATGTCGAGAACGGCGTTGTACTCGTCATAGAAGCGGCGATGTGCATCGGCGCTCTCGTCGTCGCCGCGAACCAGGTCGAGGAAGTAGTCGTAGTGCGAACTCAGGTGGCGATCGGGGTTCATCGCCACGAAACCGGTGTGCTGCAGGAAGCCGGGGTACACGCGGCGGCCTGCGCCGGGGTAGTTGACGGGCACGCGGTAGATCACGTTGTGCTCGAACCACTCGAGGCTCTTGTTCATCGCGAGGTTGTTGACTGCGGTCGGCGACTTTCGTGCGTCGATCGGCCCGCCCATCATCGTCATCGTGCGCGGTGTGGGCTCGCCCTTGCTCGCCATCAGCGAGACTGCGGCCAGCACGGGCACGGTCGGCTGGCACACCGAGATCACGTTGACTTCGGGCCCGACGTGGCGGATGAACTCCTGCACGTACGCTACGTAGTCGTCGAGGTGGAATGCACCGGCCTCCACCGGCACCATGCGGGCGTCGGTCCAGTCGGTGATGTAGACCTTGTGCTCCTGCAGCAGCGAAAGCACCGTGTCGCGCAACAGCGTGGCGTGGTGGCCCGACAGCGGCGCGATCACCAGCACGGTGGGCTGGTCCTTCATTCGGGTGAGCATCGGGAGGTTGTCGGTGAAGCGCTTGAAGCGCAGCAACCGGCAGAACGGCTTCTCGACGGCCACCTGCTCCTGCACCGCCACGTCGACGCCCGCCACGTTGACCGACGTGATCTCGAATTCGGGCTTCTCGTATTCCTTGGACAGCCGGTGCATCAGGTCGAGCCCGGCGGAGACGCGGTGCGCCATCGGCGTGTGCGTGAACGGCGACAGCGGGTGGTTGTAGAGCTTGGACGATGCGCTGGCGAACTCGGCAAACGGGCTTAGCAGCGCGCGCTGGGCTTCATAGAGCTGGTACAGCATCGATGTTCCTTCTCAGAGTCTGTGTCACTGCGAATGGCGAATGCGCTGTCGTGAGCGCAGTATCCGGTGCCGCCGGCTGGCTGGCCTACGCAGTAACCGCTGCGTTGTGCATTGCAGCATTCTAGAGATTCGGCTCCCATCTTGCCCAAGCCAATGGCGGGGCAAAACCCGAATAGGACCACTTTTGGTGCGCAGCACGCACGCAGCTGTCGCATGCGCGACGCATGCATCGAAAACGAGACAGCCCTCGGGCGAGCCGGGCTGTCTGCTTGCGAATCTCACGGATTTCAGGCGACCTTCGCGATCGCGCTCACCACCGCATCGATGTTTTTGCTGTTCAGCGCCGCCACGCAAATGCGTCCGGAATCGACGCCGTAGACGCCGAATTCGCTGCGCAGGCGCTGCATCTGCTCCTTGTTCAGCCCGGAATAGCTGAACATGCCCTTTTGCTGCGTGATGAAGCTCATGTCCTGCTTCACGCCGGCGGC
>CAJPFZ010000664.1 GCA_905339355.1 Burkholderiaceae bacterium | reverse complement strand
CACGTCCTTCAGCACGGTCGGGATGCCGCGCGAGGCGTTGGCCCACGCGATGCCGGCGCCCATCATGCCGGCGCCGAGCACACCCACCTTCAGCGGCTTGCTGCGCGGCACGTCCTTCGGCCGCGAACGGCCGGACTTGATCGCATTGAGATCGAAGAAGAAGGCGCTGACCATCGCGCGGGCGACGGGGCCCGTCATCACCTTGGCCAGAGCACGGCTCTCGATGCGCAAGGCGGTGTCGTAGTCGACCAGCGCGCCCTCGACCATCACCGCGAGCGCCGCTTCCGGCGCGGGGTAGAGGCCGCGGGTGGTCTTGCGCAGCATGGCCGGCGCCACGGCCAGGCCGTTGGCGATCTTCGGATTCGACGGCGTGCCGCCCGGCATCTTGTAGGCCTTGTCGTCCCAGGGCTGGCGTGCCTGCGGGTGGGCGGCGATCCAGGCCAGCGCCCGTTCGCGCAGCTGCGCTGCGTCGCTCACGAGTTCGTGCACCAGGCCCATGTCGAGCGCCTCGCGCGGGCCGAAGGTCTTGCCTTCGAGGATGAAGGGCTGCGCCCCCATCAGCCCGAGCAGGCGCGTCATCTTGGTGATGCCAGTAGCTCCCGGGATCAGCCCGAGCGTCACCTCGGGCAGGCCGAACTGCGTCTTCGCGTCGTCGACCGCGATGCGGTGGTGCGCGATCAGGGCCACTTCCCAGCCGCCGCCGAGCGCCGTGCCGTTGAGGCAGGCGACGACCGGCTTGCCGAGCGTCTCGAGCGTGCGGAAGTTCTTCTTCATGCGCTCGATCGCCTGGAAGCCCGGCACGGCATCGTCGGCGGTGTGGCGCATCACCTCCTTGAGGTCGGCGCCGGCGAAGAAGGTGCTCTTGGCCGACTGCAGCACGATGCCCTTGATCGCCGGCGCGTCCTTGACCACCTGCGCCGTCAGCTCGGCGAGATCGTCCTGCCAGGCGAGGCACATCGTGTTGACCGGCGATCCCTCTTCGTCGAAGGTGACCGTGGCGATGCCTTGCGCATCCAACTCGTACCGAATCGTCTTCATGTGCGCTCCACGATCGTCGCGATGCCCATCCCGCCGCCCACGCACAGAGTGGCGAGCCCGTAGCGCAGCCGCCTGCGGTGCAGCTCGTCGACGAGGGTGTTGAGGATCATTGCGCCGGTAGCGCCGAGCGGGTGGCCCATCGCGATCGCACCGCCGTTGACGTTGACCCGATCGTGCGGCACGCCGAGTTCCTTCATGAAGCGCATCGGCACCGCGGCGAAGGCCTCGTTGACTTCGAACAGGTCGATCTGATCGATGCGCAGGCCCGCCTTCGCGAGTGCCTTGCGTGTGGCGGGCATCGGCCCGGTCAGCATGATGGTCGGGTCGGCGCCCGACAGCGCCGTGGCGACGATGCGCGCGCGCGGCGTGAGCCCGAGGGCGCGGCCCTTCTCTTCGGAGCCGATCAGCATGGCCGCCGCACCGTCGACGATGCCCGAGGAGTTGCCGGCGTGGTGCACGTGCACGATGCGCTCGACCTGCGGGTAGCGCTTGATCGCCGTGGCGTCGAAGCCCATCGCGCCGAGTTGCTCGAACGAGGCCTTCAGCGCCGCCAGGCCTTCGAGCGTGGTCTGCGGCTTGATGAACTCGTCGTGGCCGAGGATCACCTGGCCGAGCGCGTCCTTGACCGGAACGATCGAGCGCGCGAAGTGCCCCGCCTCGCGGGCCGCAGCGGCGCGGCGCTGCGACTCCACCGCGAAGGCGTCGACGTCGGCGCGGCTGAAACCTTCCAGCGTCGCGATCAGATCGGCTCCGATGCCCTGCGGCACGAAATCGGTCACCATGTTGGTTTCCGGGTCCTGTGCCCAGGGCCCGCCGTCGGAGCCGAGGGGCACGCGCGACATGCTCTCGACGCCGCCGGCGACCACCAGGTCTTCCCAGCCCGAACGCACCTTCTGCGCGGCGAGGTTGACCGCCTCCAGGCCCGAGGCGCAGAAGCGGTTGACCTGCACGCCGGCGCAGCGCATGTCCCAGCCGGCGCGCAGCGCGGCCGTCTTCGCGATGCAGGCACCCTGCTCGCCCACCGGCGAGACGCAGCCCATCACCACGTCGTCGACCTCGCCGGTGTCGAACCCGCTGCGACGCTGCAGCTCGGCCAGCACGCCAGCCAACAGGTTGACCGGCTTCACCTCGTGCAGGCTGCCATCGGCCTTGCCCTTGCCGCGCGGCGTTCGAACCGCGTCGTAGATAAACGCTTCGCTCATGCAGGTTTCCTCTGTTCGCTTTTGGCCAAAGCAGTATAGACTTTTATGCAAAGCAACCGCTTGGTAAAAATACGACCCGATGTGCGCCGCCCTCGCTTCCCCCTCGATCGACCCGCCCAAGCGGCCGCGCGGCCGCCCGCGCAAGACGCTGGACGAGCGCGACGAGGGCAACCGGCGGCAGGAGATCTTGAAGGCGGCTGCGCGGCTGTTCCGGCGCCGGGGATTCGACGGCACCAGCACACGCGACATCGCCTCGGCGGTCGGCATGCATTCGGGGTCGCCCTTCTATCACTTCGAGAGCAAGTCGGCGCTGCTATATGCGGTGATGGAAGAAGGCATGCGCTCGGCGATCGAGCGGCAGTCGCGCGTACTGCGGCCCGGCGACGAGCCGGCGGATCAGCTGCGCCGCCTCATCCGCAGCCACTTCGACACGCTGCACGGCCCCGGGCGCGACTTCATCCCGGTGATGCTGTACGAATCGCGTTCGCTGACGGCGCGCCAGCGGGCGGGCATTGCCAAGCTGCAGCGCGAGTACGAGGCGGCATGGGTGCCGGTGCTGGAGGCGCTGGCGGCGAGCGGCCAGCTGCGCAGCGATGCGCACCTGGCACGGCTCTTGATCTTCGGCGCGCTGAACTGGTCGGTGCAGTGGTTCGATGCGAAGAAGCGCGCATCGCTGGACGACGTGACGGATGCGGCGATGGGCCTGTTCATTGGGCGTTGAAGACATGAATACGACCTCGCAAGGAGACAAACAGATGGCCTATCGCTCGGTCTTTGCGCCGAATCTCTTCGCAGGCCAGGTGATCGTCGTCACCGGCGGCGGCTCGGGCATTGGCCGTTGCACCGCGCACGAGCTGGCTTCGCTCGGCGCGACCGTGGTGCTGATCGGCCGCAACGCCGACAAGCTGCAGGCGGTCGCCGCCGAGATTCAGGAACAGGGCGGCCGAGTGGACACCGCCGCCTGCGACATCCGCGAAGAAGAGACCGTGCGCCGGACAGTCGCGAGCATCGTCGAGCGCCACGGCCGCATCCACGGGCTCGTCAACAACGCGGGTGGGCAGTACATCTCTCCCTTGGAGAACATCAGCGCTCGCGGCTTCGAGGCGGTGGTCGCGACCAACCTCACCGGCGGCTTTCTGATGGCGCGCGAATGCCACGGCCAGTCGATGCGCGCGCATGGCGGCGCGATCGTCAACATCGTCGCCGACATGTGGGGCTCGATGCCCAACATGGCGCACAGCGGCGCCGCACGCGCCGGCATGGTGAGCCTGACCGAAACCGCGGCCATCGAGTGGGCCGCGCACGGCGTGCGGGTGAACGCCGTCGCGCCGGGCTACATCGCCTCCAGCGGCATGGACCACTACCCGCCGGAAGCCGCGCCCATGCTCAAGCAGATGCGCAAGACAGTGCCGCTGAGGCGCTTCGGCACCGAGGCCGAGACTTCGGCGGCGATCGTCTTCCTGCTGAGCCCGGCCGCCAGCTTCATCAGCGGCAGCGTGCTGCGTGTGGACGGCGCCCGCCCGCAGGTGCGCATGGGCTGGCCGATGGTCGAGCCCGAAGCCGGCGCGATGGAGCGTGATGCGGTGAAACCGTTCGACGGTTTCCACCTCGCAGAAATGCCGAAGGCCTTGTCGTGAGCATCTTCGAATCGGCATGGAACGCCCACGGCGCCGCCGCCGCCGAGCGGCGCGAGGCGATGCTGCAGCGCCTCGCCCAGCTGCGTGCGCTCGAGCAGCGCGCCGCCGACACCTCGGCGAAGTCCAAGCCGATGTTCGACAAGCGCGGACAGCTGCTGCCGCGCGAGCGTGTCGCGCTGCTGCTCGACCCGGGCACGCCCTACCTGCCGCTGTGCAACCTCGCGGGCTGGCTGCAGGACACACCCGATCCGCTGCGGTCCGTGCCGGGCGGCGGCGTGCTGGCCGGCATCGGCATCGTGTCGGGCGTGCGCTGCATGGTCCTTGCGAGCGATGCCGGCATCGAGGCCGGCGCGGTGCAGGCGATGGGGCTGGACAAGATCCTGCGTGTGCAGGAGATCGCGTTGCAGAACAAGTTGCCCTTCCTGCACCTCGTGGAAAGCGCCGGCGCCAACCTGATGCGCTACCGCGTCGAAGGTTTCGTGCGCGGCGGCGAGCTGTTCCGCAACCTCGCGCGGCTGTCGGCCGCCGGCGTGCCGGTGATCACCGTGCAGCATGGCTCAGGCACCGCCGGCGGCGCCTACATGCCGGGGCTGAGCGACGTGGTGATCATGGTGCGCGGCCGCTCGCGCGCCTTTCTCGCCGGGCCGCCGCTGCTGAAAGCCGCCACCGGCGAGATCGCCACCGAAGAGGAGCTGGGCGGCGCCGAGATGCATTGCGTCGTGTCGGGCTTGGGCGAGCAGCTGGCCGAAGACGACCGCCATGCGCTGGGCCTCGCGCGCGAGATGGTCGCGCAGCTCGGCTGGCCGAAGGCGGCACCGTTCGATGACGTTCATCCGCCGCGCTTCGACGCCGACGACCTGCTCGCGCTGATGCCGGCCGACCTGCGCCAGCCGGTGGACATGCGCGAGGTGATGGCGCGCCTGGCGGACGATTCCGACCTGCTCGAG
Organism: Burkholderiaceae bacterium; assembly: GCA_905339355.1. Classification (GTDB taxonomy): domain Bacteria; phylum Pseudomonadota; class Gammaproteobacteria; order Burkholderiales; family Burkholderiaceae_C; genus Albitalea. The sequence continues at coordinate 6,769 of CAJPFZ010000664.1, read as the reverse complement.
TTCAAGCCTCTGTACGGCGCGCAGACCCTGTGCGTGCAGGCGCGCATCGGCGGGCAGAAGGTCGGCTTCATCAGCAACAACGGGCCGATCGACGTGGCGGGCGCCAACAAGGCCACGCACTTCATCCAGCGCTGCTGCCAGCTCGGCCATCCGATCGTCTACCTGCAGAACACGACCGGCTACATGGTCGGCCGCGACAGCGAACAAGGCGGCATGATCAAGCACGGCTCGAAGATGATCCAGGCGGTGACGAGCGCCACCGTCCCGCAGATCACCATCCAGTGCGGCGCTTCCTTTGGTGCCGGAAACTACGGCATGTGCGGGCGCGGTTATTCGCCGCGCTTCCTGTTCAGCTGGCCGAGCGCCAAGACCGCCGTGATGGGCGGCGAGCAGGCGGCGCAGACGATGCGCATCGTGGCCGAGGCAGCGGCGGCGCGCAAGGGCGTGCCGGCCGACGCCGCGGCACTCGATGCCCAGAGCGCCAAGATCGTCGAGATGTTCGAGCGGCAGGCGGATGTGGCCTACACCTCGGGGTTGCTGCTCGACGATGGTGTGATCGACCCGCGCGATACGCGGGCGGTGTTGGCGACTTGCCTGGCGGTTTGCGCTGACGCGGATGCGCTGCGACTTCGCCCCATGCAGTTCGGGGTGGCCAGGCCATGAACTGTCGAGAAGGGCTTCGATACCTCAGCCCGTCCTTCGATACCTCAGGACGAACGGAGTATGAAGGCCTGCCACCACCTCCCGTTCGCCCTGAGATATCGAAGGGCCCGCTCCACCGTTGCCGGACGGAGTGCGCAGGCCTGCCACCACGCCCCGTTCGCCCTGAGGTATCGAAGGGCCCGCGCCACCGTCGCCGGACGGAGTGCGCAGGCCTGCCACCACGTCCCGTTCGCCCTGAGGTATCGAAGGGCCCGCGCCACTGTGCGCACGAATCGATAGGAGACACGAGATGCAATTCACCCACGAACACGAAGAACTTCGCCGCACGCTGCGCCGCTTCATCGACAGCGAGATCAACCCGCATGTCGATGAATGGGAAGAAGCGGAGATCTTCCCCGCCCACAAGCTGTTCAAGAAGATGGGCGACCTGGGCCTCCTGGGCCTCACCAAGCCGGAGGAATACGGCGGCTCCGGGCTCGACTACTCCTACTCGCTCGTGATGGCCGAGACGCTCGGCCACACGCACTGCGGCGGCGTGCCGATGGCCATCGGCGTGCAGACCGACATGTGCACGCCCGCGCTCGCGCGCTTCGGCAGCGACGAGCTCAAGCGCGAGTTCCTCGCCCCGGCGATCGCCGGCGACATGGTCGGCTGCATCGGCGTCTCCGAACCCGGCGCCGGCTCTGACGTCTCGGGCATCAAGAGCCATGCGCGCAAGGATGGCGGCGACTACGTGATCAGCGGCCAGAAGATGTGGATCACCAACAGCCTGCAGGCCGACTGGATGTGCATGCTCGTCAACACCGGCGAAGGTCCGGTCCACAAGAACAAGAGCCTCATCATGGTGCCGATGGACAGCAAGGGCATCGAAAAGGCGAAGAAGATCCGCAAGATCGGCATGCATTCGAGCGACACGGGGCTCATCTACTTCGACGAGGTGCGTGTGCCGCAGCGCTATCGCATCGGCAATGAAGGCCAGGGCTTCATCTACCAGATGCAGCAGTTCCAGGAGGAGCGGCTGTGGGCGGCAGCGAACAGCATCGAGGCGCTCGGCAACTGCATCGCCTGGACGGTGGAATGGGCACAGGAGCGCAAGCTCTTCGGCGCGCACCTGGCCGACCAGCAGCACGTGCAGTTCAAGCTCGCCGAACTGAAAACCGAGGTCGAGGCGCTGCGCGCGCTGACCTACCGCGCCTGCGAGCTCTATGTCTCGGGCCAGGACGTGACCGAACTCGCCTCGATGGCCAAGCTCAAGGCCGGCCGCCTGATGCGCACCGTGCCCGACAACTGCCTGCAGTTCTGGGGCGGCATGGGCTACACGCTGGAGAACAAGGTCTCGCGGCTGTACCGCGACGGCCGGCTTGCCTCGATCGGCGGCGGTGCCGACGAGGTGATGCTCGGCATCATCGCGAAAATCATGGGCGTGGCGAAGCGGCCGACGGCCCAGTGAAGCCATGACCGAGCTGCTACGCCACCGCGACGGCGCCGTCGAGCGCTGGACGCTGCACAACCCGGCCAACCGCAACGCGCTCGACGACGCCGTGGTCGAACAGCTGCTCGCGGCGTGCAGCAACGCCGCCGCCGACACGTCGCTGCGCTTCATCGTCCTCACCGGCAGCGACGGTGCGTTCTGCGCCGGCGGCGACCTCGGCAACATGGCGTCCGCCGTCGGCCAGCCGCACGGCGGCGACGAAACCGACCCGCTGATCGCGATGAACCGCCGCTTCGGCGACCTCCTGCATGCCTTGTGCGCCCTGCCCCAGGTGCTGATCGCCGCAGTCGACGGCCCGGCGATGGCGGGTGGCTTCGGCCTCGTGTGCTGCGCCGACTTCGTTGTGGCAACGCCGCGATCCTTGTTCGCGACGCCTGAGGTGACCCTCGGCATCGCGCCGGCACAGATCGCCCCCTTCGTCTGGCGGCGCCTCGGCGACGCGAGCGCACGCCAGCTGCTGATCGAGGCGCGCCGCTTCACCGCCACCGAAGCGGTGGTGATCGGCCTCGTCAACGAACTGGCGACCGACACCGACCTCCTGCCCACCACCGACGCGCTGATCGCGCACCTGCGGCGCGCCGCCCCGCAAGCCGTGGCCGCGACCAAACGGCTGCTCGACAAGCTCGCTTCGCACGCCGTGCGCGACCTGCGCGACGACGCAGCGCAGGCCTTCGCCGCGTCCTTGCGCAGCGACGAAGCGCGTGAAGGGCTCGCCGCCTTCGCCGCCAAGCGGCCGCCCCGCTGGAACGCCGAATGAAGCGGCTGCTGATCGCCAACCGCGGCGAGATCGCGCGCCGCATCATCCGCAGCGCCGACTCGCTGGGCATCGCGACGGTGGCGGTGTACTCCGATGCCGACGCTTCGGCGCTGCATGTGAAGGAAGCCGGTACCGCCTTCGCGCTCGGCGGGCTGAGCGCCGCCGACTCCTACCTGCGCATCGACCGCCTGATCGAAGCAGCCCGCGCGACGGGCGCCGATGCGGTGCACCCGGGCTACGGCTTCCTCAGCGAAGACGCCGACTTCGCGCAGGCCGTGGTCGACGCCGGCCTGTTGTGGGTCGGCCCGCCGGCGCAGGCGATTCGCGCGCTGGGCAACAAATCGGCGCTCAAGCAGCGCGCCGTCGAGCTGGACATCCCCATCCTCCCGAGCTATGCGGGCGACGACCAGTCGCTGCAGCGTTTTGAGGCCGAAGCCGAGCGCATCGGCTACCCGGTGATGGTGAAGGCGGCCGCCGGCGGTGGTGGGCGCGGCATGCGGCTCGTGACGCAACCGGGCGAGCTCGCGGCAGCCTGGCAGAGCGCGCGCTCCGAGGCGCAGTCGGCGTTCGGCAGCGGTGAGCTGCTGCTCGAACGCGCGCTGCTCGCGCCGCGCCACGTCGAGGTGCAGGTCTTCGCCGACAGCCACGGCCACTGCATCCACCTCGGCGAGCGCGACTGCTCGGTGCAGCGACGCCACCAGAAGCTGATCGAGGAGTCGCCGAGCCCCGCGGTCGACGCTGCGCTGCGCGAGCGCCTGGGCGCCTGCGCGGTGCGGCTGGCGCTCAGCGCGGGCTACGTCGGCGCCGGCACCGTCGAGTTCCTGCTGGAGCATCGGCAAACCGGGGACGAGCGGGCGCCCCCGTTCTTCCTGATGGAGATGAACACCCGGCTACAGGTCGAGCACCCGGTGACGGAAGCGTTGACCGGCATCGACCTCGTGGCGTGGCAGCTGCGCGTGGCCCGCGGCGAGGCGCTGCCGATGACGCAGCAGTCCAGCGTGGTCTGCCGCGGCCACGCGATCGAGGTGCGGCTGTGCGCCGAAGACGAAGATTTCAGGCCGCATGCCGGCACGGTGCGGCACGTCGCCCTGCCACGCGGCGTGCGCTTGGACCATGCGCTGCACGCCGGCGCCGTCGTGTCGCCGCACTACGACTCGATGCTCGGCAAGCTGATCGCCTACGGCGCGAACCGCGAGCAGGCGATTGCCCGGCTGCAGGCGGCGCTCGCCGACACGGTGGTGCTGGGCCTGCCGACCAACCGCGCGCTGCTGGCCGAGTGCCTCGCCGACCCGGTGTTTCGCGCCGGCGAGGCGCTGATCCCGTTTCTTGCCGAGCGCGGCGATCTGCTGCGCGCCGCCATCGCGCTGAAAGAGGCGCAGTGGCGTGCGCTGTGGGTGACCGCCCTCTGGTGCGCGCAGGCGAACGCAGCGCCGCCACGGCTGGCCGCGCCGTTTGCCCGCGCGCTGCGGCTGCGCCATCGCGGCGAGGTCATCGAGGCGCGGGTGGCGGAGGCGCCCGGCCGGCTGCACATCACGCTCGACGGCGTCGTGACCGATGTGCAGGTGGACGCCGAGCCCTGGCGCCTTACGCTGAACGGTGTGGTGCACCCGCTGCTGATGGCCGCGGCCGGCCCCGCGCAGTGGCACGTGCAGCTGGCCGGCTGCGACGCCTTCATCGCCGATGCGAGCTTCGACGCGCCCGCGGGTGCCGGCGGCAGCGCCGCGCAGGACATCAAGGCGCCGTTCAGCGGCCGCATCGTCGCGCTGCACGCGGCCGCCGGCCAGGCGGTGGCGGCGGGCGAGACGCTGCTCGTCATCGAATCGATGAAGCTCGAGCATGCGATCGCCGCGCCGCGCGACACGGCCATCGCGAGCGTGGCGGTCGAGCACGGCCAGCAAGTCGCTGCACAGCAGGTGCTGCTGCGTTTCGCATGAACGCCGCGCTGATCGAACAACGCCAGGCCCTGGCCGACACCGTGGCCCGCTTCGCCGAGCGCGAGATCGCGCCGCACGTCGAGGCCTGGGACGAGGCGGGCGAGTTCCCGCGCACGCTCTACCGGCAGGCCGCGGAGCTGGGTCTGCTCGGGCTCGGCTATCCCGAAGCGCTGGGGGGCACGCCGGCGCCCTGGGCGCTGCGCCTGCCGCTCGCGCAGGCCCTGGCGCGGCACGGCGCCAGCGGCGGCGTGCTGGCCGGTCTCTTCTCGCACAACATCGGCCTGCCGCCGATCGTGGCGCTCGGCTCGCCCGAACTGCAGCAGCGCGTCGTGCCGCCGGTGTTGCGCGGCGAGGCGATCGCGGCGCTCGCGATCACCGAACCCGGCGGCGGCTCGGACGTGGCGCGCCTGCGCACGAGCGCCGTGCGCGACGGCGACCACTACCGCATCAACGGCGAGAAGACCTTCATCACCTCCGGCGTGCGTGCCGACGTGCTGACGGTCGCCGTGCGCACCGGCGAGCCGGGCGCGCGCGGCCTGTCGATGGTCGTCGTGCCCGGCGACGCGCCGGGCCTCACGCGGCGCCCGCTGAAGAAGATGGGCTGGTGGTGCTCCGACACCGCGCAGATCCACTTCGACGACGTTCGCGTGCCGGCCGGCAACCGCCTCGGCGACGAAGGCGCGGGCTTCAAGGCGATCATGGACAACTTCAACGGCGAGCGGCTGGCGCTCGCGGCCGCCTCGCTCGGCTTTGCGCAAGCCTGCCTCGACGAAGCGCTCGCCTGGGTGCGCCAGCGCCAGACCTTCGGCGCGCCGCTGATCGAGCGCCAGGTGGTGCGCCACAAGCTCGTCGACATGCAGATGCGCATCGCCTCGACACAAGCATGGGCCGATGCCCTGGCCGAACGCGCCGACGCGGGCGATGCCTCGCCCGACTGGGTGGCGCAAGTCTGTATGCTGAAGAACCATGCCACGCAGGCGATGCAGTTCTGCGCCGACCAGGCGGTGCAGCTGCTCGGCGGCATGGGCTACATGCGCGGCATGAAAAGCGAACGCATCTATCGGGAGGTGAAGGTGATGATGATCGGCGGCGGCTCGGAGGAGATCATGAAGGAACTGGCCGCGCGCCAGCTCGGCCTGTGAGCGCGAAGAAGGTGCCGCCGGCCGACGGCTTCGAGCCCGAGTTCATCACACTGCTGAAGGAGATGTTCGAGCAGCGCATCGTCTTCAACCAGGTGCTGGGCCTGAAGATCGACACCATCGACGCCGAGGGCGTGAGCGGGCACATCGAGATGCGCCGAGAACTGATCGGCCACTACGCGCACCAGCGCCTGCATGGCGGCGTGATCAGCGCCAGCCTCGACGCGATGGGCGGCCTCGCGGTGATGGCCGCCATCGGCGTGCGCCACCTCGACGAGCCGCCGGCGCAGCGGCTGCAGCGCTTCGGCAAGCTGGGCACCATCGACCTGCGCATCGACTACCTGCGCCCGGGCATCGGCGAACGCTTCGAGCTGCGCGCGCAGGTGATGCGGCTGGGCTCGCGGGTGGCTTCCACACGCATGGAGTTTCTCGGTGCGGACGGCAAGCTGCTGTCGACCGGGGCGGGGGCGTACATCGTTTCGTAGCGCTGCGCGCGCTGCCCGGCGCGGCGCCACGCAACGCAGGCGACGTCAATAGAACCCGACTCGGCGGCGGTAGCGCTCCGCGCGTTCTCTGTCGTACTCTTCCGCGTCGAACTGCTCGCCGTGGATGGCACGGTGAACCTCGCCGCCGGTAGGCATCTTGGCCGGATCGACGAAGCGCGCCGGGTCCCAGAGGTGTGAACGCAGAAATGCCTTGGAGCACTGCGTGTAGGCCTCCTCTATGTCGACCAGGATGCCGAGCAGCGGCACTTTGCCTTCGACGGCGCACGGCGCGAGCAGCT
>CAJPFZ010000663.1 GCA_905339355.1 Burkholderiaceae bacterium | reverse complement strand
CGCATCGTCGCGTGCGCCAAGGGCCTGCTGCTGGTACAGGCGATGGGCACGCTCCACTTCCGCCATGTCGAGTTCCACACCCAGCCCCGGCTTCGTCGGCACCGACACCTTGCCGCCGGCGATCTGCAGCGGCTCTCGCGTCAGGCGCTGCCCGTCCTGCCAGATCCAGTGCGTGTCGATCGCCGTGATGCGCCCCGGCGCAGCGGCGGCCACGTGCGTGAACATCGCGAGCGAGACGTCGAAGTGGTTGTTCGAGTGCGAGCCCCAGGTGAGCCCCCACGCATCGCACAGCTGCGCCACCCGCACCGAGCCTTGCATCGTCCAGAAGTGCGGGTCCGCAAGCGGGATGTCGACCGAGTGCAACTGCACCGCATGGCCCAGCTGCCGCCAGTCCGTCGCGATCATGTTGGTGGCCGTCGGGAGGCCCGTGGCACGGCGGAACTCGGCCATCACTTCGCGCCCCGAGTAGCCGTCTTCGGCGCCGCACGGGTCCTCGGCATAGGCCATCACGCCGTGCAGGTCGCGGCACAGGCGCACCGCGTCCTTCAGCCACCAGCCGCCGTTCGGGTCCAGCGTGACGCGTGCATCCGGAAAACGTTCGTGCAGCGCGTGGATCGCCTGTACTTCGTCTTCGCCACGCAGCACCCCGCCCTTGAGCTTGAAGTCTTTGAAGCCGTAGCGTGCGTACGCCGCCTCGGCCTGCCGCACGATCGCCTCGGGCGTCATCGCCTGTTGGTTGCGCACCCGAAACCAGGCGTCCTGCGCGTTGCCTTCGTCGCGGTAGGGCAGCGGGGTCTCGCCGCGATCGCCGACGTAGAACAGGTAACCCAGCATCTCGACCTCGTCGCGCTGCTGCCCTTCACCGAGCAACTGCGCCACCGGCACCTCCAGGTGCTGGCCCAGCAGGTCGAGCAGCGCCGCCTCCAGCGCCGTCACGGCGTGGATCGCCACCCGCAGGTCGAAGGTCTGCTGCCCGCGCCCGGCGGCGTCGCGGTCGGCGAAGGCGCGGCGCGCATCGTTGAGCACGTCGAGCCAGGCGCCGACGGAGCGGCCGGTCACGAGCGGGCGCGCATCCTCCAGCGTCTGGCGAATCCTTTCTCCGCCGGGCACCTCGCCGACTCCGGTGCGGCCGGCGCTGTCGCCGAGGATCACCAGGTTGCGCGTGAAGAAGGGGCCGTGCGCGCCGCTCAGGTTGAGCAGCATGCTGTCGTGCCCGGCAACGGGGATGACCCGCAGCGTGGTGATGACGGGGGTACCGGTTGCGATCAAGGCAGGCCTCACAGGATGAGCAGCGCTCGGAAGTCGTTGACGTTGGTGAAGGTCGGCCCGGTGATCAGCAGATCGCCGAGCGGCTCGAAGAAGTGATAGGCATCGTTGCGGTCGAGTGCGTCCTGCGGCTTCAGGTCCAGTGCGGCGGCACGCTGCAGCGTGTCGGGCGCGACGATGGCCCCGGCGTTGTCTTCGATGCCGTCGATGCCGTCGGTATCGGCCGCGAGCACGTACACGCCCGGCTCGCCCTGCAGCGCAATCGCGCAGCCGAGCAGGAACTCGGTGGCGCGGCCGCCACGGCCGCCCTTGCTCCTGACCGTGACCGTGGTTTCGCCGCCGGAGAGGATCACGCAAGGTTTCGCGAACGGCTCGCTGCGGCGCGCCACCGCGCGGGCCAGCGCCGCATGCACCTTGCCCACCTCGCGCGACTCGCCTTCGATCTCGTCGCTCAGGATGTGCGCTGCGAGGCCGGCCGAACGCGCCTTCTCTGCCGCAGCCTGCAGGGCGTGCTGCGGCGTGGCGATCAGCGTCACCCGGTGGCCGGCAAAGCGGGGGTCGCCGGGCTTCGGCGTCTCATACGCGCCGCTCACCAACCCGGCACGCGCAGCCTGCGGCAGATCGATGCGATAGCGCTCGAGGATGCGCAAGGCATCGGCACAGGTCGTCGAGTCGGGCACCGTGGGGCCGCTCGCGATGACCTCCGGCGCGTCGCCCGGCACGTCGCTCACCAGCAGCGTCACCACCGGCGCCGGCGCGCACATCGCCGCCAGCCGGCCGCCCTTGATCGCCGACAGGTGCTTGCGCACGCAGTTCATCTCCTCGATGCTCGCGCCGCTCTTGAGCAAGGCCTTGTTGATCGACTGCTTGTCCTCCAGCTTGAAGCCGGGCGCCGGCATCGCGAGCAGCGCCGAGCCACCGCCCGAGATGAGGCACAGCACCAGGTCGTCGGCCGTCAGGCCGCGGGCCAGCCTGGCGATGCGCGACGCGGCGTTGCGGCCCGCTTCATCGGGCACCGGGTGCGCGGCCTCGACGACCTCGATGCGGCCGGGCCGCGCCTTGTACGGCGGCGGCACATGGCCATAGCGCGTGACGACCAGCCCCGACAGCGGCGCGTCGGCCGGCCACAGCGCATCGACCGCTGCCGCCATCGCGCCGCCCGCCTTGCCGGCGCCGAGCACCAATGTGCGGCCCTTGGGCGGCCCGGGCAGGTGCTGCGGAATCGTCTGCGACGGCATCGCGCGGGCCACGGCGGCGTCGAACAACGCACGCAGGAAACCGCGGGGGTCCGCATGCGGCGCCGCACTCATGCCGCGCTTTCGGTGGCGCGCTGGCGCGCGCGTGCCAACCACCCGAGACCCGCCTCGGTCTCGGCGCGCGGCTTGTACTCGGCGCTCACCCAGCCGCGGTAGCCTATGCGGTCGAGGTGGTCGAACAGGAAGTCGTAGTTGATCTCGCCGCTGCCGGGTTCGTGCCGCCCCGGGTTGTCGGCGATCTGGATGTGGCCGATCTGCGCCAGGTGCTTCTCGATCGTCGCCGCCAGCTCGCCTTCGCTGCGCTGCGCGTGATAGACGTCGTACTGAAGAAACAGGTTGTCGCTGCCCACGTCGGCAATCGCGGCGACGGCCTGCGCCGTTCGATTGAGGTAGATGCCCGGCATGTCGATGGTGTTGATCGGCTCGATCAGCGCGTTCAGCCCGACCTTCTTCAACTCGATGGCCGTGTAGCCGAGGTTGTCGATGTAGGTCGAGCGGACCAGGTCGGCGCTGGACCCGCGCGGCGTGATGCCCGACAGGCAGTTCAGCTGCGGCGCACCCAGCGCCTTGGCCACCTCGATCCCTCGTGCCACGCCTTCGCGGAACTCGCCTATGCGCTCAGGCACGCAAGCGAGCCCCCGCTCACCGGCCGACCAGTCGCCGGGCGGCAGGTTCAGCAGCACGAGTTGCAGTCCGTGTCCCTCCAGGCGTGCCTTGATCTCGGCGATCGGCCACTCGTAGGGGAAGAGGATCTCGACCGCCTCGAAGCCCGCCTTGGCGGCGCGCTCGAATCGATCGAGGAACGGCACCTCGGTGAACAGCAATGTCAGGTTGGCAGCGAAGCGGGGCATGGCGTTTCTCCGGCATCTCGCTGCATTGTTCACTAGCCTGCCCCGTAGGGGGAGGTGCTCGCTTCGCGGCACGACCGCACGGCGGCTCGCCGCACGAGCCGACGCAGGGCAAACACCGTGATCGGCGTCGGCGAATTCCCACAAACAAATCGGGCAAACGTGACTGTGTGCTGCTTCGACCCGCCGATAGCATGGGCTCTCGAACGAATCTCCGGGAGCTTTGTGATCTTGAACGGACCGTACAGCGCGAAGTACCTGGTGCTGCTGCAGACGCAGCACGCGCCGCGTGCGCTTCTCTTCAACGGCGAGCACGACTTCCTCGCCGAACTCGACGATGACGGCTTCGTCGTCGACACCCTCGTGCGCGCCGGCACACCGTGCCCGCCGCCGCCCGCCTTGCCGCTGGATCACATGGTCTCTAACGAGGCGAGTGGCTCCATGAGCACCGGGCTGCAGTGCTACGCCTTGCGATGAAGCACTTCTCGATGATTCGCGGGTTCCACCTCGCGGACTTCTTCACCCTGGCGAACGCGGCCTGCGGCGCCTTGATGGTGTTCTTCGCGGCGGCTTTCGTCGGCACGCAGTCGCTGCAGCACTTCTACCTCGCGGCGGCGATGGCGCCGGCCGCCTTCTTCTTCGACGTGCTGGATGGGCGCATTGCCCGCTGGCGCCACCAGCAGTCGCCGCTCGGCCGCGAACTCGATTCGCTGGCGGACGTGATCTCCTTCGGCATCGGCCCCGCGGCGCTCGGGTTCGCAGCCGGCCTGCAAGGCGGCTGGGATCTGGTGGCGCTGATCTATTTCGTCTGCTGCGGCGTGAGCCGGCTCGCACGCTACAACGTGACGGCCGAAGACCTGTCCGCGGGCGCCGCAAAAGTGCCGTACTTCGAAGGCACGCCGATCCCCACCAGCGTGCTGCTGGTGGTGCTGCTCGCCGTCGCCGCGGCTCAAGGCCGCCTGGGCGACGACCTCTGGTTCGGCGCTGCGGTGCTGGGGCCGTGGATCGTGCACCCGTTCAGTCTGCTGTTCGTGCTGTCGGGCAGCTTGATGATCAGCAAGACGCTGCGCATCCCGAAGCTGTAATCAAGACCATCCGGACCGCAAAGGAATCGACATGAATGCCCAGCGCCCGACAATTTCCGGCCGCAGCCCGCAGGACCTGGACGAAGCGATGCGCCGCCTGGCCGCCACCGTCCGCGAGGCCGGCGAGTGCCTGCTCGATCTGCAGCAGGCGGTCGAAGCGCTGCGCATGGCAACCGAACCCAACCTTGCGCGCTCCGTCGACCGCGAAGCGCGCGACTGCATGCGCGCGGCGATGCGGCGGTAGCCCCCACCACCCGGCGGTTGATCTCGCGCCATCGCTGCAGCGCCGCGGGGCAAGCCCCTGAACGAGGGCCTCAGTCGCCCCTTCGCTTCGATAAACTCAGCGCCCATCGACGGGAGCGGAACAATGAAGATGGGGATGGCCGGCATGCCGGCGTTGCTCGCGGCTGCGCTGAGCGCGGCAGCGGCCTCGGGCGCTGACGCGCAGACACTCTACCGCTGCAACAACGGCGGCTCGACCTATGTCTCGGATCGGCCATGCGGCCCTGGCCTGCCCGGCAAGCTGGGGGTCATCGGTCCCGTGCCCGAGCGGCGCAACACACCCGCGCCGACGTACCATCCGCCAGTCGCCAAGGCGCCGGATCATCTGCCCTACCTGAGCCCCGCCTGCGCGTCGATCAACGATGCCATCCGCACCGCCCCGGCTCGCGGCCTGCGGTCCGCCGCGATTCAGGAACTGCACCAGGAGTACCGCCAGAAATGCGACGAAGACGAACAGGCCGCGCAGCAACGCTTCTCGCAGGAGAAGATGGCGCAGCGCAACGAGCGGCGGGCGCAGCAGGCAGCGCAGGAGTCCGAACGGGCACGCCTCGTCGCCGATCGGGAGCGGTGCCACGAGTTGCTGCGCATCCTGCACGGCAAGCGAAAACAGCTGGAGACGATGAATGCCGGTGAGAAGGCCGATTTCGAGCGCTTCGAGGCCAGCTACAACTCACGCTGCAAGGCCATGTGAGCCGACGCCGCGTGGAGCCGCCCGGCGCGCTGCCGGCGGTTTCACGCTGATCGAGTTGATGGTCGTCGTCGCGGTCATCGCCATCCTCGCGATGATTGCCGTGCCCAACATGGCGGAGAAGCTCGCCCGCGACCAGATCGTCGAAGCCGTG
>CAJPFZ010000662.1 GCA_905339355.1 Burkholderiaceae bacterium | reverse complement strand
GTCGCAGTCGTAGTCGGCGACGATGAGCAGCCGCCGTTTCGCGGCGATGGCGTCGGCCAGCAGCGTCGCCGCCTCGGCGGCGCCCTTCAATAGGGAAGGGTCGAGCAGGGCGGAGAGGGCCGTGTCGAGGTCGGCCGCCCGAGCGATGCCGCGCGCCGCGAAGAGACGCGCCAGCAGCGGATGCACGCCCTCGTATTCGAGGCGCTCGCGCGCGACCTGCGGCGTGCGGCGGGTGAGGATGCGCGTCATTTCAGGAGATCCGCGAGGGTTTTCGGCCGGCGCCAGAACCGCCACAGGTCACCGGCATCCAGCGTGATGTCGGCGACGGCGTCGTCGCCGAGGGCGGTGAGGCGCAGGCCGTGAATGCGGCGCGCCCTCAATGCAGCGAGTGACGGTGCGAACCAGCGCGCCTCCAGTTCTTCCAGGCCGCCGCGCCAGGCGGCGGCATCCAGGCCCTGCGCGGCTTCGCCCAGGTTTTCCAGAAAAGTCAGGCTGTGCAGGACGGCGTCCTCGGCCCGCGCCGGCAGCGGCGTGGCGGGCACGCCGGCGCGTTGCGCCAGTCCCAGCGCCAGCGCCCCGAAGGAAGTACCCTTGGTGTGCGGCTGGTTGACGTGCACGTGCGGGGCGGGCGCCTGGGCGGCATCGGGCAGCACGCCGGCGCCCCAGAGCCACAAGCTGTTCGCCGTCGCCCGTCCGGCGGTTTCGCGCGCCGTGTTGAGCGGATGGTTGTGCAGCAGCACCTGCGCTTCGTTGATGAGATGCCGCCAGTCGCGCGCTTCATCGCCCTGCGGCAGGAAGGGTTCGAGCGTGCGGCCGGTCACCGCCGAGCGGGGTTGCGTGACGATGCGCGGGGTGCGCTTCAGACGCAGGTACCAGCGTTGCGGGTGGGGGGCGAGAAATTCGCCGAAATCGGCAAGGTGGGCATTCATTTCGGCGAGCAGCTGATCGGCTTCCTGACGGGTGAGATCCGGCTCGCCGCCGCCGGCGACGACCAGGGTGTTGCGCGAGAAGCGCAGGTGCACCGGGTCGGCGCAGAGCCAGGCATCCTTGCCGGGATCGTGACCCTCGCCGAGCAGGCGCAGCGCGCCCGCAGGCATTTCCTCCGCCTGCACGCCGAACGCCTCGCACAGCCAGCGCTCGAAAGCCAGCGCAGGGCGCTGTTCGCGGCGGCCGCGGCCGAGCAGCGCCCCCAGCGCGGGCAGTTCGAGGCCTTGCGTAACGTCGCGGATGGAGTCCCTGGGCCAGAGCAGGCCCGGAACAACGAGGTGAAGCAGCATTCGTGAAATGTTAGCATAGCGCCCCTATGCAGTATGAACTCTTCATCGGCCTGCGCTACACGCGCGCCAAGCGGCGCAACCACTTCATCTCCTTCATCTCGCTGATCTCGATGTGCGGCATCGGCCTGGGCGTGGCGGCGCTGATCGTCGTGCTCTCCGTGATGAACGGCTTCCAGAAGGAGCTGCGCACGCGCATCCTCGGCGTCGCCTCGCACGTGCAGATCTCCGGCGCCGGCGGCGAGCTGGCGGCCTGGCAGCAGGTGGCCGGGCAGGCGGCGAGGCACAAGGCGGTGCGGGCAGCGGCGCCCTATGTCGCCGCCCAGGGCATGCTGTCCTTCGAGCAGACGGTGCGCGGCGTCCTGGTGCGCGGCGTGCTGCCGGACGCCGAGGAGCAGGTCGCCGATTTCAACCGCTATATGCGCGGCGGCTCGATGCAGGTGCTCAAGCCCGGCGAGTTCGGCATCGTGCTCGGCGCCGAACTGGCGCGCGCCCTGCAGGTGTCTACCGGCGACAAGGTGACGCTGATCGCGCCGCAGGGGCTGGTGACGCCGGCGGCGATCCTGCCGCGGCTGAAGCAGTTCCGTGTGGTCGGCCTGTTCGAGGCCGGCATGTACGAATACGACTCCGGCCTGGCGCTGGTGCACCTGGCCGACGCGCAGGCGCTGTACCGCATGGAGGACCGCGTCTCCGGCGTGCGCCTGAAGCTCGACGACCTGTTCGCCGCGCCG
>CAJPFZ010000661.1 GCA_905339355.1 Burkholderiaceae bacterium | reverse complement strand
GACCGATGTAGCGCAGTACGTCTTGGCGGGTGCGGTTGTAGTCGGCGTAGTGACCCAAGGCCGCCTCGAACGACGCCAGCAGATTGGCGATGAAGCCGGTCAGAGCGACTTCCTGCCCCTTGCCGTCGTCAAATTCAGGCTCTTCGCGGTCATTGGACACGTCGAAGTCGAACTTGCTGCCGTTGGCCTTCTTGGTCAGACGCACGATGACCACTTCGGCATCGGTGTATCTTTCCGCACCTTGGGCAAAGGCTTGGCCGACCTTCTCAACCGATCCATGATCCTCGATCAGGTTGAGAATCATCTTCTCTTTGGCGGTCTTGCCGTCGAGCGAGGTCGCATTCATCAGGCACACGATTTCGCCCTCGTACAGCAGGTTCCAGGCGTACAGCAGATGGTCCTCCGCGTCCTTAAAGGGGGGATTGGCAATGATGTGCGTGAAGTGGATACGCGGCTCGTAGAGCAGAAAGTCGGTGCCGATCACGGGATAGCCCTTGCCTTCGAGAATCGAGCGGAGTTCCGGTTCGATCTCGATGGCGTACAGATTGGGCTTGCGGTAGCGGTCATACGTTTCGGCGATGGCATCGAGGATGTCGCCCTTGCCGGCGCTTGGTTCGAGCACGTAAGCATTGCTCAGATCGAGCGGCGCAATCATCTTCTTCGCCAGCCATTTGGGGGTAGGATAAAAAGTGTTAGAGAACATAGTTGATCAAGTTTGGTTAGGCCAAGTTTGTGTAGTTGATAGTTGGCCGCGAAGGCGTTGGTTCTCGGCCTTGAGTTGTTTGTTTTCCCGGCGCAGGTGTTCTACTTCGGTGATTTTGGCTTTGCATGCAGCACAGCCTGTAGCTGCAAACATCGGGATATCGTGTTCGCAGTAGAAGTCTTGTTGTGTCGTCATATTTCCTCTCGCACGATGTCATATTGCTGACTGTTGCGTACAGCCTGTAGCAGCTCGGCAAAGTTCTGCGCCTTGAAGCCGCGCTCAGACAGGTAGTCGAGCGCTTCCCACTCTGCCGATTCGTGTGTGGGGTGAATGCCGAGAATGGCGCACGAGGCTGTGCTGTTGGATCGATTCGGCGCGATGATGCAGAGGAGCTGCTTGGGCAGCCACACGACGGTGATTTCGCCGACTTCAGCCAGTGGCAGAACGATTTCGTGCAGGCCGTCTGCGGAGAGCGCATGCAGGTCGTCCGTGGAGAGACGGATGCGGCGGGTAGTGATCTTTGCCCGTGTCCGCGAAGCGGCGGGCCGCTGGGCGTCGCCGCGAAAAGCGATGTGGTACTCGGTTGGTTCGCTGGCCCCGCTGGCGTCGTGCAGTTCGGCCACGTTGGCTTTGAAGTTCTGGTCGGATGGGTGCAGGATGAGTTTCATAGAATCAGAATACGCTCGCGTGGGGTATCGTCTCAAGAAAAAACGGCGCGGAGGGGATGGTGTTGGAGCGTTTCGGAGAGTTTTTGCCCATCCCCTATTGGATCGTGACGAGGTGCTGCAGGCGGGCTTCCAGTTTCTCGGCCTGCTGTTCATCGCAGACGATGGTGAAGGTGACTAATCCGCCCTTGGCCTTGCGGTGACAGACAGCGCGGGTGTCCTCGCCGAAGTTCAGCAGGTCCAGATAG
>CAJPFZ010000660.1 GCA_905339355.1 Burkholderiaceae bacterium | reverse complement strand
TCTGCCTGCGTGGTACACGCCCAAGCGCCTGATCGCCTACCGTTGGCACGATACCTCGATGCGCCAGTCGGACGGGTCCATCCTCACGCGCTACATGGTCGAGAACCTGGTGGAGCTGCTCGAGCGTCGCCGCTTCTGCGGCCGCGCCGAAATGCTGCGCCGGCGTTTGCTCGCCTACAACCTTCGCAATCTCGGCTGCATCGAGATCGTCGCCGGTGAACGCCGCAAGGGGGCTGCGACGATGCGAGAGGCCGTCAAACTGCGCCCGAGCGCTGCGGGCCTGTGGGCCTATGCGGCAGCGGCGCTCGTCGCGCCATGGCTGCTTCGCAAGCGCTTCGGCAGCCGCGTCAATCTCGCTCCTCCGTCGCCTTCGTGGGCGCAGGCGGTGCCGTCGCCTTCGAGCGCTTGAGTCCGCGCAGCATGTCGCCCAGCTTGGCGCGCCAGGCCGACGGCGCGACCTCGTAGCGGTAGGCAGGCACCAGGTAGGGCGAGAAGCTGCGCTTGGCCATCGTCAGGCCGGGCTGCTGCGACAGGCTTTGCGCACCCAGGTCCAGGAAGGGCACGCCGGCAGCGATCTCCCCCTGGATGACGCCCCAGTACAGCAGGTTGCCCGGCAGACCCCCGCAGGCCTGCGGGTCGAAGGCCGAGACGAAGCCGTGGGCATAGCGATTGGCGAGCACAAAGATGCCTCCCACCACCTCGCCGCCGTGCAGCGCCAGGTACAGGCGGCTGAAGCCCGCGTGCATGATCGCCCTCAGCAGCGCCAGGTCAGGGGCCTGGTACACCGTGCCGCCGCGGGTCACGCGCAGCAGCACGGTATGGAATCGCTCGAGGTCGTGTTCGTTCTGCGCCAGCCGCACCGTCATGCCTTCGCGCTCCGCGCGGCGAATCGCCTTGCGGGTGCGCGACTCGAAGCCCGCGAACAGCTCACCGGCGCCGGGCCGCAAGTCGATGATCATCGAGTGCAGGTCGCGCGGGGAAGTCGGCATGGCGACAGCTTCGGGAGCCGGCCTGTTGGTCATCACCTCAATGCGGCCGGTCGGCAGGTCCGACAGGATGCGATGCCAGTCGGAACCGGCGCCCGCTTCCGGGCTGTAGACCTGGGTGCGCATCAGGCCCAGCCCCGGAACCGTGCGCGCGAAGATCAGCACCCCATGGTGCGCGACCACGCCCCAGCCGTAGTGGCTCGCGTAGATCTCGAGAAAACGCGGATGCTGGAAGATCTCCCAGGCGCCCAGGTCGAGGCCGATTTCCTGCGGCGTCACGGTGGTCATGCGCTTCAGCGACGGCAGCGGCTTGACGCCGAAGTCGCTTTCAGGCGAGGACGGACTCATAGGCGGCAATCGTGAGTTGGGCGTGACGGTCACGGTGCGACGTCTGCTCGATGTGCCGGCGCGCGCCGCGGCCGAGGGATCGGCACAGTTCGGGGTCGTCCCACAGGCGCCGCATCTTGCGCGCCAGGTCGCTCGCGTCGCCGGTCTCGAAAAGCATGCCAGTGACACCGTCTACCGTGGTTTCTGCCAGGGCGCCGATGCGCGACGCGAGCACCGGGACGCCGTGGCTCATGGCCTCGCCGACCACGATGCCGAAAGTCTCGAACCAGATGCTGGGCATGACGAACAAGCGCGCGCCGCGGTAGAACGCTGCCAGCTCCTCGCGGTTGCGGGTCCGGACGAAATGCACGTCGTCGCCCGGTCGAACCGCCGGGTGATCGTCGGCGTCGCCGGCGAGCCAGAGCGGCAGGCGAGCTTCGCGGGCGGCGGCGAGCGCCACCTCGACGCCCTTCTCCGGCACGAAGCGGCCGGCGAACGCGACGTAACGTCCCGCGACCGGGTCCACCGTGGTTTCCGGGATGTCGATGACACACGGCACGGCAGTCACGTTCGCAGGCGCCACGCCCGCATGCTGGACCAGCCAGTCGGCGGTGAACCGAGTCGGCGTGATGTAGAGCCTCACGTGCCTGGAGAAAAGGCCGAAGCTGCGCGCCACGGCATTGCGCAGCCCGAAGGCCAGGCTCTCGGCGCGACTGCCGCGGCAGTTCTGGATGACGCAGTGGTGCTCGCGCCCGCCAACGCACTTGACGCAGAGCCTGCCCTCGAAGTGATGGTTGTGAACCGGGCAGGTGAGGCGGTAGTCGTAGACGCTCATCACTGTGGGAATGCCACGCCGCGTGCACTCGGGCAACACCCAGGGCGAGATCAGCGGATACAGCTCGTGCACGTGCACGACGTCGGGCCGGAATCGGTCCAGCCGCTCGCGAAACGCCTTCACGGCACTGCGCGCGTACAGGCCGTCGCCGAAGGCGCGTAGCTTGCCCGAGAGATTGACCGGCAGATCCGCGCTGTCGCGTTCGAAAGTTTCGACCTCGACGCCTTTGTCGCGCAGCACCCCGATGGTGGCGCGTGTGGCGTTGTCAGCCCCTCCTCCGCCGCGGTGGAGGTTGTACGCATGCAGCACGCGCATCAGCGGGGCACCGGCATGGACCGTGTCATTTCAGCCCGGCGGCGTTGGGTTGAAGACATAGTCGTCCACGGGGCTCAGCAGCGTGACGCCGACCAGCGTGAAGTAGTCGACCATGGCCGACCCGTCGTGTGTGTAGTCGATGCGCCAGAGACCTTCGCTGCCGGTGTAGCTGAGCGAGGCGTCCGCGCCGTAGCCGTTGAACTGCAGCAGGTCGCCGTGCAGTGCATACCAGCCCTCGTAGTCGAGCACCGCACCGGTTTCCTCGCCCTGGTTGAAAACGAAGACATCGTCACCCGCGCCGCCCACCATCAGGTCGACGCCCGGGCCGCCCTGGATGACATCGTTGCCGCTGCCGCCGTCGATGTAGTCGTCGCCCGCCCCGCCGATCAGGTTGTCGTCGCCTCCCATGCCCAGCAGCACGTCGTTGCCGCCGTTGCCTTGCAGGCCATTGGTGGCCTCGTTGCCTTGCAGGAAATTGACGAGTTCGTTGCCGGCCAGGCCGGCGACGGCGCCGCCCTGCAGAAGCGCGTTCTCGACGAAGCGCGGCAGGGCGTAGTCGCTGGAGGTGTAGACCGTGTCGGTGCCGCTGTCGGGAAACTCGATGACCTGGTCGTTCACGTCGTCGACCATGAAGATGTCGTTGCCCCGCCCACCGATCATCCGGTCCACGCCGGCGCCGCCGTCGAGCTGGTCGTTGCCGTCGGCTCCGAGCAGCACGTCGTTGCCCGCCATGCCGAACAGGAAGTCGTCCCCGCTCGTGCCTTGCATCAGATCGATGCGCCAGTCGCCGGTGAGGATGTTGCCCTTGAGCATGTTCACGTCGCCCAGGATGTCCGGGTCGCCGTTCTGCTTGAGCGCGTTCCACACGTCGATGTCATTGCCCGTCTCGCCCGGCCCCCACACCTCGCTCGGGCTGAAACCCCAGCGGTAGAAGTCGCCGCCGTCGGCGTTGTAGTAATGGTTGGCGCCGATGTTGCGCGGAAAGAAGATGGTCGGCGCATCAACCAGGATGCTGGTGATGTTGACCTGGCTCGACCCACTGAACGTGCCGGCCGAGGCGACCACGTTGCCGTGGAAGGTGTAGTTCATCGACTGGTCGACCATGTCGATCGAATACGAGCCGATGAAGGACTCGGTGGGCCGCGCGAAATTGTCGTGCGCGGGCGATCGTGCGTTGTCGAAGACCGCGTTGTTGTAGAAGCGGAAGTCCGACGCACGGAAGGCGACGAAGCCCTGGCCGTCGTTGCCGTACAGGACGTTGTCGTGCACCTCGCTGAACTTGGCCCAATGGTCGAGTTCGATGCCGTTGCCGTCGGGACCGAAGTTTTCCTTCGAGCCGTAGACCACGTTGAAGCTGACGGTGTTGTGGCGTGCCGCATCCTGGTCGGGGTCGTCGGAGTAGACGTGGATACCGCTCGTACCGATGCGGCCCACGCCGTTGTCGCCGACCTCGTTGTGATCGACGATGACCCAGTTGGCGTTCAGCTCGACGCCGTGCAGGCCGTTGGCGAGGATGCTGTTGTGCGAGACGACGGTCTCGGCGCCTTCGGCACCGCCAGCCAGCGTGACGGCCACGCCATGGGTGATGTTGTTGTGGATGACGTTGCCGTCGACCACGTTCGCCACGCCCGCGCCGTCCGTGATCCAAACGCCGAGGCCGGAGTCGCTGATCTCGCCGTTCCTGACCGAGATGTGGTGCGAGCCGTTGCGGATCGTCACGGCCGCTTCGGGCGCGTCGCGCACGTGCAGGCCGTCGAGCGTCACGTAGGCCGCGTTGTCGAAGGTGATGCTGCCATGCAGCACCGGCCGGTCAATCGGACCGCCGTCGGTGCGGCCGCCGTAACTGCCTATGACGATTGGGTTGTCGGCCGTCGCCTGCACCGTCACCGAGAACGAGTCGTTGATCGAGCTGCCAGCTTTCTGCAGGTAGTTGGCGCCTGGCTGCCAGTTCACGTCCTGCCAGGAATTGAATGGGTTGAGCAGCGAGCCGCTGCCGCCCTCGGCGCCGTCGGGATCGATGTAGAAGGTGGGACGCCCAGGCGAGCGCAGCACGCCGTTGACCTCGACCAGTTCAACGTTGCGCACGTCGAGATTCAGCGAACCCAAGGAGTACAGCGCCCCTGAAGCGCTGGTCGGATCGAGGTGACCGCCGACGAAGCTGGCCAGGTTGTCGATTTCGTTTTGAAGCGCCGAGTCGGCCAGCTGCGCTTCGGTCAGGACCAGCCGCAGCGTGTCGACCCCCGTGCCGCCGTCATAGAGGTCGCGTGCGCCGGGGCCGATGGCCTGCGCCGCGTCGAACAGCAGAACGTCGTTACCGGCGCCCGCGAAGACCCTGTCCGCACCATCGCCGCCGTCGATGGAATCGTCGCCTTCGCCGCCCGACAGCTCGTCGTTTCCGGCGCCGCCGAGCATGACATCGTTGCCGGCGCCGCCATCCGCGCTGTCGTCGCCCGCGCCCCCGTCGATCAGGTCGTCGTCGTCGCCGCCCATGATGAAGTCGGCATCGTTGCCACCGTTCAGCGCGTCGTTGCCCGCACCGCCCAGCAACACATCGCTCCCGTCGCCGCCGTCGAGGACATCGTCGCCGTCGCCGCCGGTCAGCGAATCGTCGTCGGCGTGGCCGAACAGCGTGTCGTTGCCGGCGCCGCCCTCGAGGTAGTCGGCCCCATCGCCGCCGTACAGCGTGTCGACACCGTCCCCGCCGAAGAGCTGGTCGTGGCCGGCGCCGCCCTCCAGGATGTCCTCGCCGAGATCGCCGAAGAGATAGTCGTCGCCGGTGCCGCCGTCGAGACTGTCGCTGTCGTCACCGCCGTGCAGGGCATCGGCATCGTCGCCGCCCATGAGGAGGTCGGCGCCCGCGCCGCCCACCAGCACGTCGGAGCCCTCGTCGCCTTGCAGCACATCGTCGCCGAGGCCGCCGTCGAGCGTGTCGCTGCCAGCGCCGCCGAGCAGCGTGTCGTGGCCTTCCTGGCCGTAGAGCGTGTCGTGGCCGAGGCCGCCGCTGACCTGATCAGCGCCGTCGCCGGCCAGGACGACATCGTCGCCGCCGCGCGCATCGATCACGTCTTCGGCGGCGGTACCGAACAACAGCTCACTCTCGTCGGTGCCGTCGATGAGCGCGGCCATCGCAGCCGCCCCCTTCGCATCGCGCGTGGCGACCGAAGCGCCGGCAGCGGCGGCCTCTTCGCTGCGAAGCGAATTGCTCGTATCCAATGGAGATCCTTCCGTGGCGGCTGCGCCACCAGCCCTCGTCGCGTAAATCAGTACTTGCCCAGCGCTTCCAGCAGCACGGCGTTGTGTTCTGGGGTGCCGACCGCAAGCACCCCATAGTTTCGCAAGAACTGGTCCACGTTGGGGAGTACCAACCCCCTCATTCGAAGGTCATCGCGCAAACGCTGAGGGTCGGTCGGACACTCGAACAACATGAAGTTGGTCTGGCTTGGCTGAAAGGAAATGTCCAGCGACGCGAGACCCTCGGCGAGCTGCTGGCGGCCTTGCTGGTTGTCGTCGAACACCTTCTGGCGAAAGGCTGCGTCAGCCAACACGGCCGGCACCGCGCACACCGCGGGCGAGTTGATGCAGAACGGAATCTCGGCGCGTGCGAGCAGGCCGACCGACTCCTGCGACGCGGCGGCGTAGCCGATGCGCAATCCGGACAGGCCGAAAAACTTCGAGAACGTGCGCAGCACGATGAGGCGCGCCGCCGAGTCCTCGATCATTGCGCACACGTTCGGGCGCACGCTTGGGTGGGCGTACTGGATGTAAGCCTCGTCGATGACCGCCACCACGTGTCCGGGGAGCCGCCTCACGAACGCCTCGAGTTCCGCCGGCGGCACCACGGTGCCGGTGGGATTGCAGGGATTGACAAGGTAGACGATACGGGTGCGCGGCGTGATCGCGTCCAGCAGGCCATTCAGGTCGTGCCGCATCGACCCTTCTTGCATGCTGCCGGTCATCGGCACCTCGGTCGCAATGAGCTGCCAGCGCTGCGCGAACGCGTGGAAGAACGACCAGGTCGGCTTGGTGATGACGATGCTGTCGCCGGGCCGGCAGAACAATCTGAGCATTCGATCGATCAGCTCGCTGCTGCCTGCGCCGAGCGCGATCTGCTGCCCGCCCACGCCGGCTTCCGTGGCGATCGCTTCGCGCAATTCGCGATAGGTCGGGTCCGGGTAGGCCCACACCGAGCGCGCCGGCCGGGCGTGCGCCAACGCATGCGCCGCGGCCGGGTAGAAGCCTTGCGCGTTCTCCAGCAAGTGCATGTATGCCCCCGGCGCCTCGTGGTTGCGCGCGCCGGGCTGGAACGTTTCGGGCACCAGGTAGATCGGCGCCGTCCCCGCCATGCTGCCGTGCAGTGCCGCCGCGCCAGCCGGGCTCGCGGCGAACGCCGGCTCCGAAAAGCTGCGCCCGTTGACGACGGCCGCCGGTGCACCCGCCGCCCAGAGGAACACCGGGGCGACCACCTCGGCGTCGTCCATCAGAGCGAACATCGCACCGTCGTAGTAGGCGCGTGTCATGTCGGTGCGCACCGAGCGCGGCTGGATCGATGCGGCGCTCACGAGTCCGTCGCTGTCGTCGGCGGCGAGGGCTCGGGTCAAACCCTCGAGCGCGTCCTTCGACATCGCATAGGGTCCGAGCGACGGCGCGCCGTGGCCGACGATGCCCGACGACACGTTGAGAATGCGCACCGGCAGCCGGCGCTCGCGCGCCTGCCGCACGAGCGCCGCTGCGCACGACGCCGCGGCGAGCACATTGAGGCGCCACACTGCGTCCCACTCGCTCGCGCTCACGTCCCACACGGCGCGATGCGGCGGGCCGGGCGTCGCAGCGTTGTTGATCAACACGTCGACGCGGCCGCAGCGCTCGAAGGCCTGCGAGACCAGGCGCTCGGCCTCGCCGGCCGACGACAGGTCGGCGGCAATCGCGATCGCCATGGATTCATCGTCAGCGATCTCTCTGAGCGCGGTGTCGAGCTGCGGCGCAGTTCGTGCCGTCATCACCACGCGCGCACCGGCTTGCAAGAAGGCTTTCGCCAACGCGAGCCCGATGCCCCGCGACGAGCCCGTGATCAGCACGACCTTGCCGCGCAACCCCCCCTCATGTGAGGGGGTCGGTGCAGGCGCAGCCGGTACCGGATTCGCAGGCGGAAACAGCTTCGCCCTCACCTTGCGAGCAATGAGAACAAAGCGCGCCGCCGACCGTCGTAGCTTGCGCATCAACCCCTCTCCCGATCCTCAAAAGTTGGGCGCGATCGTACACGTTGACAAGCATGCGACTTCTATAATTCCGCGACTCGGGAAGGACTCGACATGAGCGACAAGAAGTGAACGCGAAGACCGATTTCAGGCCTGCATCGTCAACCAGTTCTGCCAGCTCCGTCTTCTCATCGCGAACAGTTGCCAGCCATCACGCCTGCGATGGAATCTTCACGCGCGGCCGCATCGGCATGCTGTGGCGCGGTGCGCTCCTGGCCGGCTTGACATGGCTTGCGGCGTGCGCGCATGTTCAACCTCCGGCGGCGAATGCCGCTTCAGCGTCCGCCCCTGAAGCCGCAGCCGCGGATCCCGCGGCCGTCGAAGGCGCACGCGAGCGCCTGTTCGACGACCTCACCAAGGGCTTGTCGAGCTACCGCCTCGTGCCCGGCGACGCTGTCGAGGTGCTCTACCTCGGCAGCAATCAGCCGCAGTCCACCGAATACTTGCTCGGGGTCGGCGACCGCCTGCGCATCGAGTTCCACTACACCGACGAAGCGGCGCGAACCCTGGTCGTGCGACCCGACGGCATGATCACGCTGCCGCTCAAGGGCGACATGATGGCCGCCGGCCG
>CAJPFZ010000659.1 GCA_905339355.1 Burkholderiaceae bacterium | reverse complement strand
TTTCTCGCCGAGGGCGACTCCTGGTTCACCTTGGGAACATTGAACTTGAGCCAGGGCACGAACGTGCTGCTCGAGCTGAAGTTCAAGCAACGCAACGCCGTGATGAGTTGGGCCTACCCCGGCGATACGCTGCAACGGATGGTTGACGGGATCAACGATCGCGACTTCGACAGGGCGCTGTGGGACAGGCCGGGCAGCAACCTGGCCAGCTTCTGGGAAGGGATCATCGTCTCGGCCGGCGGTAACGACCTGATCGCCGCAGCGGAGGTGCCGCCGGTGATCGACAACCAGCCGGTGCCCCTGCACCAGCGCCTGTTCCTGACAGCCGCGGAGGCGGGCCCCGGCGGGCCGCTGAGCCGCATCAGCGAGCCCGGATGGTCGACCCTGAGCGGCTACCTGTTGAACAACTTCGGCGTGCTGGTCGAGCGCAAGGAGAGAGGGCCTTCGAGGCAAAGCCCCTTGTTCGTCCACACCTACGCGATTCCGGCCGCGCGCCCGTCGGGCGTGAGTTCCTCGTCGCGTGGCTGGCTATTCGCCGCCATGGAGGCTTACGGCATCGCGCCCGAAGACATGCAGCCCGTGTGCAGCGAGCTGTTCGAACGCCTGCGGCGCCTGCTGCTGAGCCTGGACAACGACAGCGGCGATCCTCGATCGCTCAGGACTGTCCACGTCTTCGACTCGGCGGGTTTGCCTGACATCGTGCCGGCCACGCCGGGCGCCCCGGGCGTCTCGGGCGATTGGGTCAACGAGATCCACCTGACCGCTGGTGGCTACCGCAAGATGGGGCGCGCCTTCGGACGCTTCATCGACGAGACCGTCGACCGCTACTTCGGACCGCTGTGACAGCGATCGAAGCGGCAGGCGCCCGCCGACAGCTGGCGGGACAGGGGCACCCAGTGCTCACGCCTCTTGTTCATCCGCTCTGAAGAGATGGTCCAGCGCGCGCTGTCCAGGTTGACTCGTCACTCCCCCAACTTAGCGCGACGGAAGACGCAAGCTTGTAGGGCAATGCTGCCCCATACCGTGAGTACAGCGCTCCAGACGCCTAGCCCAGCCGCGCCGCCCTGGCCAGCTCGTTCTGGGTTTGCGCGGCCCCAGACGATGGCACGATCTCGCCGTGCGCGCGGTCGGAGATGGCTTCGAAGGCTTGCGCAACCTGCTCCGCAGCATCCGGGCCGGTGCCCAGGTGCACGCCCTTCGTCATCGTGACGTAGGCCCGCTCGAACGTGCCCGCGCCAGCGCAAAGGATCGTGCGGGTCGGCGCGTCTTCGCTCACCAGGTACAGCAGGCCCGGGGTAACGGCCGCTGGCTTGAACGCTTGCAGCACGGCTTCGGGCATCAGGCCTTCGGTCATCTGGGTGTGGGCCGTCGGCGCCAGGCTGTTGACGCGGATGCCGGCCTTCTCGCCCTCGATCGCTAGTGTTTGCATGAGCCCGACCAGTGCCATCTTGGCCGCGCCGTAGTTCGCCTGCCCGAAGTTGCCATACAGGCCGGACGACGATGTCGTCATCACGATGCGGCCGAACTGCTGCTGGCGCATGATCTCCCACACCGCCTTGCAGCAGTGGACAGCGCCCATGAGGTGCACGTCCATCACCAGGCTGAAGTCGGCCAGGTCCATCTTGCCGAACGACTTGTCGCGCAGGACCCCGGCGTTGTTCACCAGGATGTCCACGCGGCCCCAGGCGGCCATCGCCTGCTCCACCATGGCGCGCACGGCATCGAAGTTGGTGACCGATGCGGCACTGGCGATCGCCTGGCCGCCCGCGGCGCGTATCTGCTCCACCACTGCATCGGCCGCGGCGAGGTCGTTGACGACCACCTTGGCGCCGCGCGCTGCGAGCGCCAGCGCATGCTCGCGGCCCAGGCCGCCGCCCGCACCGGTGACGATCGCGACGCGGCCCTGGAATTGAATCGGCATGAAAACCCCCGCATGGATGAGATGCGGGAGATTCTGGCATCGCAGCGCGGCAGCGCGTTTCTCACCCAGGGGCGCGGCCCTTGACGCCGTCCCTCAGCTGCGGAAACACCCTTCCGACCTTCGCCGTCACGTAATCGCCGTAAGTGCCCTGGAACGACTGAAGGTTGGCGCCGTCCCAGCGCCGGCCGCTGTCGTCCTGACCCGGGCCGGCGCCGGGCACGGGGGCGATCAGGGTGTCGAAGTCCGGGTCGAAGAACAGCGGGATCGACAGGCGGTCGCGGCCACTGGTGTTGATCGTCACGCGGTGCGGCACGGAGCGATAGCGCCCGCCCGTCATCCGGTCGAGCATGTCGCCGATGTTGCAGACGAAGGTGCCCGGCACCGGCGGCGCATCGAACCAGCCGTCGTCGTTGCGCACCTGCAGGCCGCCCACCGTGTCCTGCCACAGCATCGTGAGCAGGCCGTAGTCGGTGTGTTCACCCACGCCCCACTCGGCCGGCACATCCTGGGGGACGGCGCGCGTGGGGTAATTGAAGAACCGCAGCAGCAAAAGCGGATCGCGCGTGCCATGCTCCTCGAAGTACGACTCCGGCAAGCCGAGACCCAGCGCGCAGCCGCGCATCAGCGCGTGGCCCAGCGCCTTCAGCGCATCGATGTAGGCGAGCACCGTTTCGCGAAAGCCCGCGATGGCCGGCCACAGGTTGGGCCCGTGCAGGATCACGCCGCCCCGCACGCGCGGATGATCCGCAGGCAGTTCGCTGCCGAGGTACAGGCCTTCCTTCCAGTCGGGCCGGCCCGACGTGAGTTCGCCACCGGCCGGAAAGTAGCCGCGCCAGGCCGAGCCGCCGGCGGACATGGGGATGCTCATCTTCTGCACGATGTCCTGCGCGAAGAAGGCGCGCGCCAGGCGCACCACCTCGGCGATGAGCCGCTCGTCAACGCCGTGACCGGCTGCGTAGAAGAAGCCCCAGCGGCGCGCCGCGGCATCGATCTGCTGTGCCGCTGCCGCCCGGCCGGCAGCGCTGCCGTTGGCATGGACCAGCGCGCTGACGTCGATGAGCGGGGGTTGGGGCATGGTTCAAACAGTGTGCACCAGGTGCCGCGCGCATGCTTTGGACGCTGCGGCTACAGTCTGGTTGCCGCTACCGGAACACACATGGTCCTCCTCGAATTCGCCATGGCCCCCCATGGCCAGGGCGAAAGCCTCAGCGCCCACGTCGCACGCATCCTCGACGTCATCGACAAGAGCGGCGTTGCCTACCAGCTCACGCCCATGGGCACCATTCTCGAAGGTGAGTGGGAGGACGTGATGGGCGTGGTCACGGCCTGCTTCAAGACGCTGCAAACGGACTGCGCGCGCATCGGCATGAACCTGAAGGTGGACTATCGCGCGGCGCCCGAATCGCGGCTGCGCAGCAAGATCGAGAAGGTCGAGTCGCAGCTGGGTCGCAAACTGA
Source organism: Burkholderiaceae bacterium (assembly GCA_905339355.1). Lineage (GTDB taxonomy): Bacteria > Pseudomonadota > Gammaproteobacteria > Burkholderiales > Burkholderiaceae_C > Albitalea. Next base: position 4,753 of record CAJPFZ010000659.1, on the reverse strand, counting down.
AAACCTAGCGCCTTGAGAGTGCGCACCCGCGCCCCGAGCCGTTGTTGCCTGCGGCCGGGCCAGCTTGTACAGCAGCCCCAGCACCAGCAGGTTCGCTACGCTGCTGAAGCCGCCGTTGGAGAACGAGGTGTCGTGATCGCCGCACAGGTCGTCGCGCCGCCCTGCCAGCCGCCGGGCGCCTGGAGCCGTCAGGGCAAGCCGAACTGGCGGCCGCCGGTCTGGTCGCCCACCACCCACTCCAGCGTCATCCGGCAGCCTGGGCCGCTGAACTGATCGAGCCCTTGTAGGTGGCCCTGCGCGAACGGCTGTTGCGCCGGCGTCAGTGTCACCTGCGGCTTGCGCAGGTCTATGCCGACGTGCGTAAGTGAGGCAACGTGGGCCGCGACGAACAGCGCCGCCAAGTCGGCGCTGGCGCCGCCGACGCCGGCGCAAGGCCCGCGAGCGGCGGTGCCAGTCTGCGCGGCGGGGATGTAGTCGAAGTGCTCGCCGTCGTAGACCGCGGCATAACGCGGCTGCGAGAGTTGTGTTCGCCAGAAGCCGGCCTGGTGCAGGTCGTCGAACTGGCTCGACGAGAACCGGTCGCTGCCCCACATGAAGAAGCTCGGCGCCTTGACCTGCCGGAGGGCCTGCTGCGCCACCCCATTGATCGTGTACGGCCCCGACAGGCTGACGAGCGCGCCGACCTCGTGGCGCGACGCCACCAGCGCGGCGATCAGCGCGCCGTACGAATGCCCCGCCAGCGTTGTCGTTGCCGGGCGCCGGTCGACCCAGGGTGACCCCGCCCAGCCGCTGCGCAGCCACTCGATATCGGCCAATGCGCTCGCGACGGCCCCCGCCGGGTCGCCTTCGAGCTGCTGCGCGTTGTGCGCCGGCACGCCCACGACGTAGCCGCAGCGGGCCACCGTCGCTGGCAGCTGGGTCCAGACCGACGCCCAGGGCGATGGCGTGCCCCCCTGCCGCGGCGGCATCCCGTGCAGGAACAGCATGACCGGCCAGCCCTGCAGGCACGGCCGCAGCAGCGTGGCATTGCGCGGCGATGCGGTCGGGAAGTAGATCGTCATCGGCCGCGGCGAGCCGACAGCCGCCTCGGTACCCACGAACACCGGATGCACCGCGTCGACAATCCAGTCGATGCCTTCCTGCGGCCCGTTGCAATCGCGTGGCCAGCCGGGCAGCCGGGCGCATCCCGCCAGCAGCGGCAGTCCCAGCAGCCCGCCGGTCACGCTGCGGCGTTGAAGGCCGGGCCGGCGTAGATTCCGATCGAGCATCGCGTGTCCCCCTCCCGGTCTCGAGGGGGACGATGTTAGGACGCACCGCCGCCGGGCAACACCCCTAAGCGATACCGCCGCTTCCGGCAGGCGCGGGCAGCTCAGAGTCCGCGTTGCCGGGACCGCGGGTCGGCGTCATCGCACCGGCGCGCCACAGCAGGTACGGCACGCAGCGCCGTAAGAGTTGAGCCATGCAGCCCCGCTCTTGATGACGCGCACTTGCTTGTCCAACCCGTTGAAGAGATACACGGCAGGCGTTCCTACCCGACCGGTGACTTGCAGCTCATCGTTCGATTTGGCAGTGGCGCGCAGCTGCGACGCATGGCTGCGGAACGTCTGCAGGACGCTGCTTGCAACGGTAACCCGCGAGTGCCTGAATTTATCCGCCCTGCTTCTTGGCGGATCGCAATTTTGTCAGCGCAATCGGAAACCGACCGGCGATCGTACGCCGCTCGGAAAGGCTTGCAGCCGACATGCGTGTTGCGCACAGCAACTTGTGCCCTGTGGTGGCGGGACTTCGTTCGCGGCCAACGCTAGCAGGGCCGTCGGCGCCTGCGTAGGTGTTCTCCCACGCCTCCGCGCGCTAGCTCCCGACACCTGAATGCGACGTTCGCGAGCGTTCTCGCGCATGGTGCGGGGCCTATGCTGACATTTCGTTGATCCAGCGCGCCGATGGAGCGCCACCATTCCAAGGAGATGTGATGAAAGACCGCAACAGTGAACGCAATCCGGCTTCTGTGAAGGAAGAGCACGCGGCAGCGAAGGGTGCTGTCGCCGGTGGTGTCGTGGGTGGTGTGGCCGCCGGCGCGACGACCGGAGCGCTTGCCGGTGGCGTGACCGGCCCGGTCGGTGCCGCGATCGGCGCGGCCGCCGGTGCCGTGATCGGCGCGATCGCCGGCAAAGCCAAGGCAGACCCGGAGGTCGAGGATGCCTACTGGCGCGACAACTACAGCAGCCGGCCGTACGTGCAGAGCGGCTCCAGCTATGACGACTACGGCCCGGCCTACCGCTACGGCGCGGACGCCCACAACCGCTATCCGGACCGCGACTTCGACGACATCGAGTCCGATCTCGGCCGCGAGTGGGGCACCGCGCGCGGCAACTCGTCGCTGCAATGGGAGCATGCCAAGGACGCTTCCCGCGACGCGTGGACCCGCGTGAAGGACACCGCCGAACGTGCGCTGCCCGGCGACGCCGACCGCGACGGTCGCTGACGCAGCGAGCCTGGCGTTATGAAGAGCGGGCGCTCCGGCGCCCGCTCTTCCTTTTCAGGCCGTCTCGGTGGTCTTCCGCCAACGTGTCCTAAAGCAGGCGCACCGGCGCCGCGCCGACACCTGGGAAACGCGAGGCGTACCGGTCGATGCGCGCGCGCCTGGTGTGGTGCAGCACATGGTCGGAGATCTGCTGCCGCGCGGACTCGGCCGTGTATCGTGCCGCCCGAAGGCTGTGCGAGGGACTGCTGCCGTTGACCTTGAAGAGGGCTGGAGCCGCACCTATGGCTGCTTCGCTACCGCTCGAACTTGCGGTTTCGACCCGTAGCGGGTATCTGGCGCAGTGAGACGATTGCCAGACAGCAGACGCTCGACGCTTGGATTTGCCAGCGGGCGTAGGCCGACGCAACAAGGCGAAGCACGTCGAGCGGAGACGAACGTTGAGGACGGCTGGACGCTCATGGCCGCCGGATGTTGATAGCCACACCCAGTTTCCAATCACAATCTGGGCCCGCCGCGTTGCATCGCCGTAATCCCCGTGAACCGCCTCCCTGGACTCGACCTGCTTCGGACCATTGCCATCGTCTGGGTGATGCTCTTTCATTCGTTCCTCGTGGGTGGCCTCGGCCCCGACTTCTCCTGGCTCTCGCGCTTCGGCTGGGCTGGCGTGGACATCTTCTTCGTGTTGAGCGGTTTCCTGATTGGTGCTCAAGTGTTCAAGCCCTTGCAGCGGGGCGAGCCGATGTCGTTCGGCCGCTTCTACGCAAGGCGTGCCTGGCGCATCCTGCCCGCCTTTGCCGTCGTGCTGACGCTCTATACCTGCTTTCCCGACCTGCGCGAAGCACCCGGGCTGCAGCCATGGTGGCAGTTCGCGACATTCACCGTGAACCTGCTGATCGACTACGAGCGCAACCAGGCCTTCTCGCATGCGTGGTCGCTGTGCGTCGAGGAGCATTTTTACCTGGTCTTTCCGCTGCTGGCGTACACGTTGACGCGCAGACCGTCGGTGCTGAAATGCGTTGGCGTCTGGGCGGTCGTGGTGGCCCTGGGCATCGTCCTGCGCGGCGGCGTCTGGCTGCACGATGCGGCGATGAACACGCAGCGCAACTGGTTCATCGAAGACATCTACTACCCCACGTGGATGCGCGCCGATGGCTTGCTGGTGGGCGTGATGCTGGCCGCGCTGCGAGTCTATCGGCCGCAGACATGGGCGCGGTGGCAAGAGCGCTCCAACATCTGCCTGCTCGGCGGGCTGGCGACCTGCGGCCTGGCGTTCTGGTTGTTTCGCGACCGCACTGGCCTGCTCGCCAACACCTTGGGCTGGCCGCTGTTGTCATCCGGCTTCGGGCTGCTGGTGATCGCCGGCGCGGACCCTCGCAGTGTCATCGGCCGCTGGCCGCTGCCGGGCGCGGGTTGGATCGCCACCATCTCCTACAGCCTGTACCTGAGCCACAAGATCACCTTCCATCTCGTGAAGGTGAAGGTCGTGCCTTGGATGCCGCACTCCGGCGCATTGCTGTTCGCGACCTATGCGCTGGCCGCGCTGGTAGGAGGTGCGGCGCTGCACTATCTGGTCGAGCGGCCGTTCTTGCGTTGGCGTGACCGGCGGTCGACAGCAGACCATGGTCGACCGCTCAGCGGCACTCTGAAGGTGCCCGTCACCACCGACCGCTGATGGCCGAGACCGTCAATTCGGAGGGGCGTCAAGCTGCGCTTCGACTCGACAGCTACTCGCGCTACTCGTCGAGGAACGTCCACGTCTCCGCCCCGTCGAATCGCCGCACCCGCACGGACGCGATCAGCGCCGGATCGAAATTGCCAAGGTTCACGCCGTGCCGCGTTCCGGGCGTGGGAGGCAGCGGCTCCCAGTGCGTAACGCAGCCGCAGGTGCGGCAATGGATGGTGCTCAGCGTGCGGTCGCCCTGCACATATGCCACTGTGTGCTCGGGATGACCTTCGAACTCGACGGTGCCGAGCTCGAAGTAAACCCACGGCCCGCCAATGCGCCGGCACAGCGAGCAGTTGCATTTCGTCGCGACGGTGGGCGTCGACGGCAGGCGCAGACGGACAGCGCCGCAGTGGCAGGATCCTTGGTGCATGGCGAGTGGGGGCGTAGTGCGGGGCGCTTCATCTTGGATCCGGCGGTCGAAGAGGGCAAGAGCCACAGTCCGGTCGCGGCAATGCGAGTGGCCAGCCTACCGGACATCAGACAGGCGCGGCCCGCCGTGACTGAAGCTGGAGATTTCACGGCCCGCGGGCGCGTTGACCTTCAGA
>CAJPFZ010000658.1 GCA_905339355.1 Burkholderiaceae bacterium | reverse complement strand
CCGGCGCTCATCGCGACGAAAGGCTGCCCGAAGAGGAGGAACTCCACCACCTTGACCGAGCCGGGTGGGCCGCTGGGCGACTCGCTCGGCATGGCGGTGACCCGCGTGACCCGGGAGTTGGGGAAGATGGAGGCGTAAAAGGCCGCGGCCTCTTCGGCTTCCTTGGAATACCAGAGGAAAGGGGTGATCTTCTGCGTCGTCATGGCAGTGCTCCTGTGCGTTGATCGGAATGGCGAGGCAAAGCTGCAAGCCGCCATCAACACGACGAACAGTGGGGAGTCGATTCGACATGTCCAACCGGCCGGGGGTCATCGGTGCAGTGTCGAAATGTGTCGCATGACGCGCTGCGCTGCGCTGCCGAGGGGCGCCGGTGCGATTTGGCTTCCCGCGCGGCCGGCGGCAATGCGAAACTTGTCCGCGCGTTCCTTCTCCCACCTTGTCGATGAGCCGTCTTCTACCTGTCCAGCTGTCGGGCCTTGTTGCCGCTTGGCGCGCACGCCTTGCGCCATTGCTTCCGAGCGCCGGGCAGGCCTTGCGCGTTCTTCGCTGGAGCAGCGGCTTCGCACTCGGCGCGCTGCTCGCCGCGGGTGTGGTGGCCGCCGCCACGCTGAGCCTGCTCTACCCGCGGCTGCCCGAAATCGACAGCCTGACCGACTACCGGCCGCGCCTGCCGATGCGCATCTTCTCGGCCGACGGCGTGCTGCTCGGCGAGTTCGGCGAGGAGCGGCGCCGTTTCACGCCGATCGGCGAGATGCCGCAGGCGCTGCAGGACGCCGTGCTGGCCGTCGAGGACGCGCGCTTTCACGAGCACGGCGGCGTCGACTACAAGGGGCTCGTCCGCGCCGGGCTCGCGAGCCTGGTCAAGCCGCGCAGCCAGGGCGCCTCGACGATCACGATGCAGGTTGCGCGCAACTTCTATCTGCCCACCCGCAAGGAGTACACCCGCAAGCTCTACGAGGTGCTGCTCGCGCTGAAGATCGAACGCCAGCTGAGCAAGCAGCAGATCCTCGAGCTGTACATGAACCAGATCTACCTCGGCCAGCGCGCCTACGGTTTTGCCGCGGCGAGCGATATCTACTTCGGTAAGCCGCTGGCCGAACTGTCGATCGCCGAAATGGCAATGCTGGCCGGCCTGCCGCAGGCGCCGCACAGCGGGAACCCGATCACCAACCGGCGCCGCGCCACGGCACGCCAGCAGCACGTGCTCGACCGCATGCGCGCCAACGGCTTCATCGACACCGCCCAGTGGACGCAGGCGCGCGAGCAGGTGCTGCGCTTTCGCACGCCGCGCGACGCCCCGCTGCACGCCGAGTACGTGGCCGAGACGGCGCGCCAGCTGATCCACGCGCAATACGGCGACGAGGCCTACTCGCGTGGGCTGAACGTCACGCTGACCATCGATTCCGCCGAGCAGGCAGCCGCCTACCGCGCGCTGCGCGAAGGCATCCTCGACTTCGACCGGCGCCAGCCCTACCGCGGCCCGGAAGGGTTCGTCGACCTGCCGGCTGCGGCGTCGGAGGTCGATGCGCGCATCGCCGAAGCGTTGCTCGAACACCGCGACAACGACGAGCTGAAGGCGGCGGTGGTGGTGCACGCGGAGCGATCCAGGGTCGAGGCGGTGCTCGCCAGCGGCGAGACCGTGGAACTCGCCGGCTCGGGCCTGCGGCAAGCGGCAGCGGCGTTGTCGCCGCGCGCCGCTTCCCGGCTGCGCATCCGCTCCGGATCGGTGATCCGTGTGGTGAAGAGCGGCGACACCTGGGCCCTCACGCAGCTGCCGCAGGTCGAAGGCGCCTTCGTCGCGATGGACCCCGACAGCGGCGGCATCCGCGCGATGGTGGGAGGGTTCGACCATGCCAAGAGCCAGTTCAACCATGTGACGCAGGCCTGGCGGCAGCCCGGCTCGAGCCTCAAGCCCTTCCTCTATTCGGCGGCGCTCGAGCAAGGCTTCATGCCGTCGACCCTGGTCAACGACGCGCCGGTCGTGCTCGAAGCCGAAGAGGCGGGCGGGCAGGCCTGGGAGCCGCGCAATTCGGACGGCCAGTTCGACGGCCCGATGACGATGCGCCAGGCGCTCGCAAGGTCGAAGAACATGGTCTCGATCCGGCTGCTGCAGTCGATCGGCGTGCAGCATGCGCAGCAGTGGCTTACGCGTTTCGGCTTCGACGCCGACAGACACCCGCCCTACCTCACGATGGCGCTCGGCGCCGGCTCGGTGACGCCGCTTCAGCTGGCGTCGGCCTATTCCGTGATCGCCAATGGCGGCTTGCGTGTCGCGCCGATGCTGGTGAGCCGGCTGACCGACGGGCGTGGACGGCTGCTCAACGAATGGGCGCCGCCGGCCGGCGACGAATCGATGCGGGTGCTCGACGAACGCAATGCGTTCGTGATGACCAGCCTGCTGCAGGAGGTCACGCGCACCGGCACCGCCCGCCAAGCGCAGGCGGCGCTGAAGCGGCCCGACATCGCGGGCAAGACCGGCACCACCAACGACGCCATGGATGCCTGGTTCGCCGGCTTCCACCCGCAACTGGTGGCGGTGGTGTGGATGGGCTACGACAGCCCGCGCAAGCTCGGCGACCGCGAAAGCGGCGGCGGCCTCTCGCTGCCGGTGTGGCTCGACTTCATGGCGCACGCGCTGAAGCGGCTGCCGGTGGTTCAGCGCGACGCCCCCGACGGCCTGGTGCAGCTCGGCGGCGAGTGGTACTTCGAGGAGCGCACGCCGGCTCAGGGCATCACCACGCTCGGCCTCGAGGAGAACCTGCCGAACGCGCCGACGGCAAGCGACCGCAGCAGTATTCTCGACCTGTTCCGTCCCTGAGGGGCGCGGCTGTCATCGGGGCTCGGCACGGGGCTTGCCCGATGCGCTCACCGAGCGCTTCTTCGTCCATGATCCGTCGTCCATCCCTTTGCCGGTGCATCGCACTGGCCGTCGCCGTATCGACTTCAGGCTGCGCCCAGACGCCCTGGCTGAATCTCGAGAGCCTGTGGAGCAAGGAGATCAAGCCGCCGCCCGGAGCGATCAACGAGTCCGTGACGCAGGCGAACGTGCGGCGGACCATCTGCAGCAATGGCTGGGCCGCGGCAGCGCGCCCGCCGGCCTCTTTCGAGCAGGAAGCGAAGGCCGCCCTCGTGAAGCGGCAGGGCATTGCCAACGGCGAGGCGGGCAAGTTCGAACTCGACTTCCTGATTCCGATCGGACTCGGCGGTCACGCCCGCAGTCCGGAGAACCTCTGGCTGCAGCCGATCGACGGGACCTGGAGCTCACGCACCAAGGATCGCCTCGAGGCGAAGCTGCGACAGCTCGTGTGCAGCGGCGAAATCAGCCTGCGCGAAGCGCGCGAAGCAATGCAGACGGACTGGAAAATGGCCGCGCGGTACTACCTGTCGGATCGGGAACTCCTCGACCCTCTCGAGTGATGCGCCGCGAGGTCAGTGTGTAGTTCCTACACCGCTGTACATGGAGTTGACCAAGCATGTCACTTCGGTGTCCGCTTGGCGTATGTCGAGCTCATTTGATGAAAGAACTACACCCGTTCGGAACAAATGGCAACCCATCCGTCGTTGCGCGTGTTCGTGTGCTGTCCTAAGCTCCCACCCAGTACAAGCTGACGACTTCGAGGGGTCAATTCACAGTCGTTCAGCGCTCGAAAGACCAACGGTCGACCGAGCGCATGGCATGTTCGCGCATGCTGCTGCAAAAACTACAAACAGACCCAAAGGCGGATGGAGGTTTCGCCAAAGTGCATGTCACTTCTGCATGCGCCGGGACCTGAAATGAATCGTTGAGCAAGGGCATCCATGTACATCGCGACCGAACAGCACCTCAGCACGCACGTCCAGGCCTTCCGGGCAAACGCGGCCGCAGCACACGCGGCCGACGAGCGGGAGACGGGCAACACGATCATCGGCGTACCGTTCGAAACGCCGCATTCGCTCAGATCGCTGCTGCTCGACCAAAAAGAGGCAACGGCCGTGCCCGATCACGAGAGCAGCCAGCGGCTGTTCAAGATCCGCGCGGCGAACTCGTTCGGACACCGCAGTTCGGCCAGCATCCTCATCAACAAGATGTACGCCACGCGCGGCTACACCACCACCGGCCTGCCGGCGCAGCCGATGCCCGACCGCATCACCCTGATGGCCTGCGAGCACGACGACACCATCGGCACCATCACGATCGGCTTCGACTCGGGCTCCGGCCTGAATGTCGACGACCTGTTCCAGGAAGAGGTCGACGCGCTGCGCCAGCGCGACCGGCGGGTCTGCGAATTCACCAAGCTCGCGATGGACAGCGTCGTGCGCTCCAAGCGCGTGCTCGCCTCGCTGTTCCATACCGCGTACATCTACGCGCACCGGATCAAGCGCTACCAGGACCTGCTGATCGAAGTGAATCCGCGGCACGTTCGCTTCTATGAGCGCATGCTGGGCTTCGAGGTCAGGGGGCCAGAGCGTCTGAACAAGCGCGTCAACGCGCCAGCGGTGCTGCTCGCGCTCGACTTCGCGCACGCTCACGAGCAGATCGCGCGCTTCGGTGGCCGGCCGCACCTGGGCGACACGGAGCGCTCGCTGTACCCGTACTTCTTCTCCGTCGCGGAAGAGGCAGGCATCGTCGGGCGACTCAGCCACCGCTAGACTCTGGCGGCTTGGCCTGCATGGCGCGCCGTTTGCTCTGCGCCGGGACATGTCCACCTTGCCTGCTCGACCTGCCGTGCCGGCACCCGAGTCAACCTTCTCCTACGACGAAGCCTTCTCGCGCAATCTCGGGTGGGTCACCGAGGCCGAGCAGCAACGCCTGAAGCAATCGCGGGTGTGCATCGCGGGGCTGGGCGGCGTCGGCGGCGTCTACCTGCTGACGCTCGCGCGGCTGGGCATCGGGCGTTTCTCGCTGGCCGACTTCGACACCTTCTCAGTCGCCAATTTCAATCGCCAGGCGGGCGCGACCGTCGGTACGTTGAACCGCCCCAAGCTCGACGTCATGATCGAGATGGCCCGCGACATCAATCCCGAGCTCGACATCCGCATGTTCGAGCGCGGCGTGACGCCGGACAACGTCGACGCCTTTCTTGCCGACGGCGACATCTATCTCGACGGACTGGACTTCTTTGCGCTCGACATGCGCCGCAGCGTCTTCGCGCGCTGCACGCAGCGGGGCATCGCGGCGACCACGGTGGCGCCGCTGGGCATGGGGGCGGCGCTGCTGAACTTCGTGCCGGGCGGCATGAGCTTCGAGCAGTACTTTCGCCTGGACGGGCACTCGCCCGACCAGCAGGCCCTGCGCTTCCTCGTCGGCCTGTCGCCGGCGATGCTGCAGATGGGCTACCTGGCCGATCCGTCGCGCGTCAATCTCGCCGAGCGGCGCGGTCCGTCCACCATCATTGCCGTGCAGCTGTGCAGCGGCATCGCGGCGGCCCAGGTGCTCAAGCTGATCCTGCGGCGCGGCGAGGTGATCTCCGCGCCCTGGGGGCTGCACTTCGATGCCTACCGCAACCGGCTCAAGCGCACCTGGCGGCCGGGCGGCAACGGCAACCCGATGCAGCGGCTGCTGCTGAGCATCGCCGAGCGCAGACTGCGGCCTGCATGAACGCTTCCCCCACCATCACCACCGCCACCACTCACGGCGTGGCGAACACGCTTGCCCTGCCCGATTCTCTTCGCCTGATTCTGGAGAGCGGCGTGCAGGCGCCGTCGGCCGAGAACAGACACTACTTCCGCTTCGAACAGGGTCCGGTTTCGGTGCGGCTCGTCTCCACCGACGTCGCGACATGGGCCGAGCAGCCGCATCGCCGGGCTCTGGCGCTGATCTCGTATGGCGCGGTGGTGGAGAACATGGCGCTGCGTGCCGCCGAACTTGGGCAGGCGCAATCGCAGCGGTGGAGCCCCGACCCGCAGCGCCTCGACCTGATCGCGGAGCTGAGCTGGCGACCCGGCGGCAGCCCTCCGGAGGCGCTCGCCAGCGCCATCGCGCGCCGGCATTCGAATCGCCGTTTCTATCGCCGCGAGCGGCTGCCGCAGAGCATGCTGCAGCGCGTGTCGGCCGCGGCGGACGCCATTCCAGGCGCCAGCGTGTCGTGGCTGGACGAACCGGCTGAACGCCGTCTGGCATTGCAGACGCTGCGCATCGCGGAAACCGAGCGCTTTCGCCGCCGCGCGCTGCACCACGAACTGTTCAGCGCGGTGCGCTTCGACGCCGGGTGGAAGCAGTCGACGACCGAAGGTCTGCCCCCCGGCGCGCTGGAAGTCGAGCTGCCGATGCGTGCGCCCTTCTCCGTATTGCGGCACTGGCCGCTGATGCGCGCCGCCTGCGCACTCGGCATGCACCACACGCTGGGGTTGCGCGCGGCCGACCTGCCGTGCCGCCTCGCGCCGCACCTCGGCGTGCTGAGGGTCGACTCGACGCACGAGACGTTGGGCTGGCTGCATGCGGGGCAAGCACTGCAACGCGTGTGGCTCGCGGCCACGCTGGAGGGGCTCGGGTTCCAGGCGATGGCGGCGCCGGTGGCGCTCGCTCTGCAGAACGCCGGCGGCGACTGGGTCTCGCAACCCGTGCAGGATGAATTGCGCACGCGCCTGCCGCAGCTCGGCGGCGGTGCCGCGGGCTCCGCGCGGATGTTCTTCCGCATCGGACGCGCCGCATCGCCCTCGGTCGTCACCGGTCGTCCGCCGCTCGACGATTTCCTCGCCTGAGACACCCCTCCCGTGCAGGCGATGAACTTGACCCGGAGTGCAAGCTCTTCCGAACTGGTGCAGATGACTGCAATTTCTCCCGGTGGCGCGGGTCTCGCCTGGGGCGGCAGGCAATTTCGTAACCGCCGCTGTTGCAGGCCTTCGAACGAACTCGGCGGGTGGGCGCTTGCCGTTACATGTCTGCCCCGGAGAGCAGTTGCAAGTGCCCCCCGGAATGGGGGGTGCCTGCTCCCGTATACGGGTAATGGGCATGTTGGTTGCCCAAGTTACGCGTCGTCACCGCATTCGCCGTCAGCGGTGCCGAACCTGTTGCCAGACAAATGACGGGGACGCGTCTCTATCTTTCTTCAATAAGGAACCAATCATGAAGAGAAACCTTCACGTCCTGGCTTCCGCTGTTTTGCTGAGCACCGCCGGTTATTCGATGGCGGCTACGGTGAACATCGGGGGTCTAGACGTCTCAACGGGGCCGATCTTTTCGGTCGCCTCAATCTACGAGAACTTCGTTGACAGCGTTGGCGACGAGCTGACCGGCCTCGGCGAAGTCACGCAGATCAACGGCGTTGCCGTAGGCGACTTGTGCGCCGGCTGCGAACTGACCTACCAGTTCGGCGGCTACATGGTGACCAGCCTGTCGGCTACGGACATCACGTTCTCGGGCGGATGGGTCAACTTCTACCTCGGCTTCGGGGCAGACAACGACTTCAACCCGTTTGCGAGCGCGAATTCGGCTGCTGACCTGACAGCCGCGACCAACGGCACCTTGTTCCTGAACCTGGTCGGCCACCAAGTCGACGCGGCGGGCAACACGTTCAACGGCACCGGCACCAATCTGAACTCCACGGCGGCTGTGGGCTTCGGTGCGGGCTTGGCTGATGTCGACCTGGCCGGCGCCGGCATCGCCAACGCGTTCTTCAACTCGAACATGATCCCGGCGACGTTCGGCGGCCCGGCAGACTTCCAGCTGGGTTCCTCGTTCGGCAATGCGGTTCTTCCGCATCCGGGTGAGTGCCCGGACGGTCCGATGTGCCTGGCAGGCAGTGCCGACTTCCGCGCTCAGGTCATCCCGGAGCCGGAAACCTATGCCCTGATGCTGGCTGGCCTGGGTGTCGTGGCCTTCGTGGCGCGCCGCCGCAAGAGCTGATTCCCCGCTCAGGCGGGCAAAAGCCCCGGAATGCCGGGGCTTTTTTCTGCCCGCTTGCGGTGCGGGACTCGCCGGCGCGACGCGGTGGGCGTCAGCTGCGCGACCCGGCCGGCGTCACGACGGGGGCGCGGCTCACGCGGGTTTTGCCGCCGGTGGTCACGAGGATCACCGGATCGCCGGCCACGAGCGTTTCGTTGCCCTTGGCCTGCACGATGGCGCGGCGCTCGCCGTTCTTCAGCTGCACGAGGATTTCCACGGCCTCTTCGCGCGTGCCCATGCGCTCGACCGCGTTGCCGATGACGGCGCCGGCGACGGCGCCGAGCACGCCGACGACGGCGGCTTCACGCCTGCCACCGACCGAGGAGCCCGCAACGCCACCGGCCACGCCGCCGGCCACGGCGCCGACGCCGCTCTGGTTGCCCTCGACGACCACCGGGCGGACCGACAGCACGGTTCCGTCCTGAACTTGCGAGAGGCGCTGCGCGTCGCCCTTCTGGATCACGTCGGGGCTGGTGGTCGAACAGGCGGAAAGCATCGCCGCCACGGCGAGGGCAACGAGGGGGCTCTTCATGAGGTTCTCCGATAAGGTGTTGTAGTGCGAACGGCGCCGCCGCAAGGCTGGTTGACGGCGGCCGTCACCTTGAATCCGCGACAACGGGCGAAGTTCCGCAGGCGCTGGGTAAAGATCGGCTGGCGGTGCCCTCAGGCGTGCAGCCGGCTGTGCCGCGGCACGCTGGCGAGAAGGAACTCCATTTGGTCGGCGAGGATGCGGCGTCCGCGCAGGATCATGTCTTCGTGCAGGCTTGGCACGTAGGGCAGGTACATCAGCGACATGTGCGCCTCTTCGGGCATGCGGTTGCCCTTGCGTCCGTTGCATGCGCGGCAGGCGGTGATGCAGTTCATCCAGGTGTCGTGGCCGCCGCGCGAGGTGGGCGTGATGTGCTCGCGGGTCAGGTCGTCGACGTGGAAGAAGCCGCCGCAGTAGGCGCACACATGGCGGTCGCGCACGAACAGCTTGGGGTTGGAGAGCGCGGGCGTCTGCCGCCATGCCCGGCTCGGCACGGCGCCGCGCACGGCGATGATGGGATGCACTTCGATGCGCGACTGCAATCCGGTGCGCCGCTGCATGCCGCCGCGCAGCACGTAGAACGGATCGCCCAGCGTCCAGGCAATGCCGTCGCTGGCGTAGATGCAGGCGGCCTCCTTGGCTGAGATCCATGATTGCGGCCGGCCGGAGACGTCGAGTTGAAGCACTTCCACGCGAAAAACTCCTTGACAGCAGAGAGTAATCATTCCACGCGGCGGACTCAATAGGCGGGCACGTGCGCGGTTGAGCGGCAACAACGGGTCATGCACTGTTCACGCGGGCGCCCCGCGCGCAATCGACGGCCGGGCGTGGAATGACGCTTCTGGCGACAAAACCATCGGGTTAACCCGTGAGTTCGGCCGCGTGCCGCGGTGAACTAGGCACGAAAGCCTAGAAAAAGACTTCCCTGGTCATGCCCGTTCACCCGGAAATCTGCAAAATAGAACGATCGTTCGATTCCGTGGCCCAAGAGGCTGCGACAGACGCCGTGGCAGACATCAACGTAACACCGATCCGCGACCCCGCCGCCCCTCAGCGCACGCTGATGAAGGGCCAGCAGACCCGCGCCGCGATCCTCGATGCTGCGCTCGGACTGGCCGCCAACATGGGGCTCGAAGGTCTGTCGATCGGCGCGCTGGCCGAAGTCACGCAGATGAGCAAGTCGGGCGTCTTCGCCCACTTCGGCTCGCGCGAAGAGTTGCAGATCTCCGTGGTGCGCGAGTATCACTCCAAGTTCGAAGAGGAAGTGTTCTTCCCGGCGATGCGCGAAGGCCGCGGCTTGCCGCGCCTCAAGGCGCTGTTCGAGCGCTGGGTGCGGCGCGTTTCCGCCGAACTCGACTCCGGCTGCATCTACATCAGCGGCGCGGTCGAGTTCGACGACCGGCCCGGGCCCGTTCGCGACGCGCTCGCGAGCATGGTGCAGGCTTGGCAGTCGGCGCTCGACCGCGCGGTGCGCATGGCGATCGAAGAAGGCCATCTGCAGCCCGACACGGACCCGCTGCAGCTGGTGTTCGAACTGCACGGCCTGATCCTCGCGCTGCACCACGATGCCCGCTTCCTGCGCAACCCCGGAGCATTGGACCGGGTGCGCACGGCGTTCGAGCGCCTGGTCGGCCACTACGCCACGCCTGCGGGCCTGCACGTTCTGAACGCTGCGCCCCGCGCCGCGGCACGGCCGGCGCGCAAGGCGCGCGGCTGATCCCGTTTTCCCCGTTTCCTGCTTTCCGCATTCCAGAAGGAGTATTTCGATGGCTCAGTACACCCCACCGTTGCGCGACATGCAGTTCGTGCTGCACGAACTGTTCAATGTCGTCGACGAGCTGAAGGCGATGCCGGCCCACGCCGAAGTCGACGCGGACACCATCAATGCGGTGCTCGAGGAGGGCGGCAAGTTCGCCGCGCAGGTCGCCGCGCCGCTGAACCAGTCGGGCGACGAGGAGGGCTGCCGTCTCGACAAGACCACGCACGAGGTGACGACGCCCAAGGGCTTCAAGGAAGCCTACATGCAGTACGTCGAGGGCGGCTGGCCGGCGTTGAGCTGTGACCCGGAGTTCGGCGGCCAGGGCTTGCCGATCGTGGTGAACCAGTGTTTCTACGAGATGCTGAATTCGGCCAACCAGGCCTGGACCATGTATCCGGGCCTCTCGCACGGTGCCTACGAGGCGCTGCACGCCCACGGCACGCCCGAGCAGAAGAAGCTGTACCTGCCCAAGCTGACGAGCGGCCAGTGGACCGGCACGATGTGCCTGACCGAGCCGCATTGCGGCACCGACCTGGGCCTCCTGCGCACCAAGGCCGAACCGCAGCCCGACGGCACCTACAAGCTCACCGGCAACAAGATCTTCATCTCGGCCGGCGAACACGACATGGCCGAGAACATCGTCCACCTGGTGCTCGCGCGCCTGCCGGACGCGCCGCAGGGTTCCAAGGGGATCTCGCTGTTCGTCGTGCCGAAGTTCAACGTGACGCCCGAGGGCAAGATCGGCTCGCGCAACGGCATCTACTGCGGCGGGCTGGAGCACAAGATGGGCATCCACGGCAACTCGACCGCGCAGATGGTGCTCGACGGCGCCGTCGGCACGCTGGTGGGCGAGCCGCACAAGGGGCTGCAGGCGATGTTCGTGATGATGAACGCCGCTCGCCTGGGCGTGGGCAACCAGTCGCTCGGCTTGACCGAGGTGGCCTACCAGAACGCCGTCGCCTACGCGAAGGACCGCATCCAGATGCGCTCGCTGTCGGGCCCGAAGTCGCCCGACAAGCCGGCCGACCCGATCATCGTGCACGCCGACGTGCGAAAGATGCTGCTGACCGCGCGCGCCTATGCCGAGGGCGGCCGGGCCTTCGCGATCTGGATCGCGCTGCAGATCGACCGCGAACTCTCTTCCACCGACGAACAGGAGCGCAAGGACGCCGCCGACCTGGTGGCGCTGGCCACGCCGATCGCCAAGGCCTTCCTGACCGACAACGGCTGGATCGCCACCTCGCACTGCATGCAGGTGTTCGGCGGCCACGGCTACATCCGCGAGTGGGGCATGGAGCAGTTCGTGCGCGACGCCCGCATCAACATGATCTACGAGGGCACGAACACGGTCCAGTCGCTGGACCTGCTGGGCCGCAAGGTGCTGGGCGACAACGGCGCGAAGCTGAAGAAGTTCGGCAAGCTGGTGCGCGACTTCGTCGAGGAAGAAGGCACCAACGAGGCGATGCAGGAATTCATCAACCCGCTGGCCGAGCTGGGCGAAAAGGTCACCAAGCTGACCACCGAGATCGGCATGAAGGCCTTCCAGAATCCCGACGAGGTCGGCGCCGCGGCGGTCGACTACCTGCGGGTGTGCGGCCACCTGGTGTTCTCCTACTTCTGGGCCCGCATGGCCAAGGTGGCGCTCGCGCAGGAAGCGAGCGGCGACCCCTTCTACAAGGCCAAGCTCGCGACCGCGCGGTTCTACTTCGCCAAGCTGCTGCCCGAGACCGCGATGCTGATCCGCGCCGCCCGCTCGGGTGCCAAGTCACTGATGGATGTTGAAGAAGCGCTGTTCTGATGCAATGCTGCGGGTTTCGACACCTCGGAGACACAGCATGCTGAAGATCGCTCTCGCCGCCCTGGCTCTCGTCGCCCACGCCGCCGTCTTCGCCCAGGCGACGCCGGTCGGCCTGTGGAAGACCATCGACGACGACACGCAGAAGGAGAAGTCGCTGGTGCGCATCACCGACAACGGCGGTGTGCTCAGCGGCAAGATCGAGAAGCTGCTGGACCCGGCGTCCAAGCCCGATGCGGTGTGCGACAAGTGCACCGACGAGCGCAAGGACAAGCCCGTCCTCGGCATGACGGTCCTGCGCAACCTCAAGCACAACGCCAACGACAGCGAGTGGTGGGACGGCGGCGACATCACCGACCCGAACAACGGCAAGACCTACCGGGCACGTGTGCGCACCGTCGAAGGCGGCAAGAAGCTGCAAATGCGCGGCTACATCGGCCCGTTCTATCGAACGCAGACCTGGATCCGCGTCGAGTGACGCAACGCTAGACACAACCAAGGAAAGACCATGAATCGATTCCCCGTGCGCAAGGTGGCCGTGCTCGGCGCCGGCGTGATGGGCGCGCAGATCGCCGCCCACCTCGTCAACGTCAAGGTGCCGGTCGTGCTGTTCGACCTCCCGGCCAAGGAAGGCCCGAAGAACGGCGTCGTGACCAAGGCGGTGGAGGGGCTCAAGAAGCTCAAGCCGTCGCCGCTGGGCGTACCCGAGGACGCGGCGCTCATCGAGCAGGCGAACTACGAGGAGCACCTCGAGAAGCTCAAGGGCTGCGACCTGATCATCGAGGCGATCGCCGAGCGCATGGACTGGAAGCTGGACCTGTACAAGAAGGTCGCGCCGTTCATCGCTCCGCACGCGATCGTCGCGTCCAACACCTCGGGGCTGTCGATCACCAAGCTGTCCGAGGTGCTGCCCGAAGAGATCAAGCCGCGCTTTTGCGGCATCCATTTCTTCAACCCGCCACGGTACATGTACCTGGTCGAGCTGATCGACACGCCGACCACGCAGCCGGAGATCCTCGACCAGCTCGAGGCCTTCGTGACGAGCCAGGTCGGTAAGGGCGTCGTGCGCGCCAAGGACACGCCGAACTTCGTCGCGAACCGCGTCGGCATCGCCGGCATGCTCGCGACGATGAAGGAGGCCGAGAACTTCGGCCTGAGCTTCGATGTCGTCGACGACCTGACCGGCAAGAAGCTCGGCCGCGCGAGCTCGGGCACCTTCCGCACCGCCGACGTGGTGGGCATCGACACGATGGCGCACGTCATCAAGACGCTGCAGGACAACCTCGCGGACGACCCGTTCTTCCCGTCGTACGCCACGCCCGCGGTAGTGAAGGCGCTGATCGACAAGGGA
>CAJPFZ010000657.1 GCA_905339355.1 Burkholderiaceae bacterium | reverse complement strand
CTGAGGCGTCCGGACCTGCGCGGTCGCCCGAGCACGCCGCGAACCCTGCCGCATCCAGCGTGGGTACGTCCTGCGTAGCAGCGTTCGCAGTCTCCTTGATTGGCCTCAACGAAATAAGAATCGTTCCTATTTAGACTGCGCCCGACTCATCGAAAGGCAGCGCAGTCCCATGTTCCCACTCCCTAGGCGGGGCGTTCGCAGTCCCGAGACACGCACTGGCGGCTCGCTCAAGCACATGGCGGCCGGCATGCTGTTGGCGCACGCCGCCGCCTTCGCAAATGCGGAGCCTGCCGGCGAGCCGCAAGGCATGAGCGTCGAAGCGAGCCTCATCAGCGTCGTGCAGCGGCTCAACGCGGCCGGCAGCGCCGATGGCCGCGCGCAGACCCACAGCAGCCTGCGCGGCGACATCGACCTCAGCTGGCACGCCAGGGCGCTCGGCCCGGTCGAGACCACCTTGTTCGGCCACCTCCGGTTCGGGCGCGGAGCGGGCGTGGGGCTGCGGCCGAGCCACACCAGCAGCGTCAACAGCAGCGCCTTCGGCACCGGCGACGCCGACCAGGACCGCCGCGTCATCCTCGCCCAAGCCGGCGTCGCGCTGAAGCTGCCGATGCCCGTCGCGGCGGCCGATCCCGGCACGAGCCGCTGGCTGGAGCTGACCTTCGGCAAGCTGGATCCATTCGTATTCTTCGATCAGAACGCGATCGCCGACGACGAGACGACGCGCTTCCTGAACAACGCACTGGTGCACAACCCGCTGCTCGATTCCGGCGGCGACACCGGCGCCGACATCCACGGTTTCAGCCAGGGCGCGCGCGCCGCCTGGGTCGACACGCGCGACGGCCAACCCCGGCTCGGCGTGTCCATCGGCGTGTTCGGCACCGGCGACGACACGCGGCTCTCCGGCTCGCCGTCGAACGACTTCGTCATCGCGCAACTCGACGCCGCGCCGCAACTCGCCGGGCGATCGGGCACGGTGCGCTTGTACGCCTGGCGCAATGGGCGCGCCGCGGATTTCGACGGCACGCCCGCGCCGCATTCCGGCTGGGGCGCCTCGCTCGACCAGCAGCTGAGCGAGCACTGGACGGTGAGCGCGCGCCTGGGCCGCCAGCGCTCGGGCCAGATGCGCTTCGACCGCGCCCTGACGCTGGCCACCGAAGTCGCCGGTGCCGGGTGGGCGCGCCCGAACGACGCCGTCGGGGTGGGCGTTGCACTGTTGCGAACCAGCGCGGCGTACCGCGCCCACGCCGGCGCGGACGCCGCTTCGGGCTCGGAGCGCATCGGCGAGCTGTATTACCGCTTCACGCTGAATCAGCACCTCGAACTCGGCCCCGACCTTCAGGTGATTCGGCGGCCCGGCGGCGCCGCCTCTGCGGGAAGCGTGAAGGCGCTCGGCCTGCGACTGAAGCTGACGCTCTAGAAAGGTCGAGAGCCCCTTTCACGGCTGCCCGCCGTTGAAGCACGGGCAGACCGCCCCATCTGCAGGTGCCCAGGCTCCCGGCGTCTCGCCCCTCATGCGGCTCGTCCTGTTCTCTTCGCTCCTGCACGCCTACCTCGCAGCGCGCCTGCTGCCGGCCTGGAGTGACCAGCCGCTCGGACTCGGCCTGCTCGCTGCGCTGCTGCTCGCCTCGGCACTCCTGATGCCGGCCAGCATGATGGCGCGGCGCCTGCGCTCGGCGCGCCACGCCGAACTGCTGAGCTGGGCCGGCTTCCTCTTCATGGGGCTGTTTTCCTCGCTGTTCGTGCTAACGCTGCTGCGCGATGCCGCGCTGCTGCTGGCCGCGCTGGCCACGCTGCTGTGGCCGATCGGCGAGACCCTGGACGCTTGGGCCGAGCTGAGCGCCCGTGCGGTGCCGCTTGTGGCCATCGGCGTCACGCTGTGGGGCCTGTGGAATGCGCGCCGGACCGCCGCGGTGGTCGCCGTCGACGTGCCGATCCGCGGCTTGCCGGCGGCGCTGAATGGCTTTCGAATTGCGCAGATCAGCGACGTGCATGTCGGCCCGACCATCAAGCACGACTACCTCGATGCGATCGTGCGGAAGGTCAACCGCCTGGAGGCCGACATGGTGGCCGTCACCGGCGACCTGGTCGATGGCCGGGTGCAGGACCTCGCGCCGCATGTGGCGCCCCTGGCGCGGCTGCGCTCGCGGCACGGCACCTATTTCGTCACCGGCAACCACGAGTACTACTCGGGCGCCGCCGCCTGGGTGGGCGAGCTGCGCCGCCTCGGCCTGCGGGTGCTGCTCAACGAACACGTGGTCCTCGAGCACGGCGGCAGCCGGCTGCTGGTGGCTGGCGTCACCGACTACAGCGCCCACCACTTCGATGCGGCTCAGCGCAGCGACCCAGCGCGCGCGCTGGCGGGCGCACCGCAGGACGCCGCCGTCAGGGTGCTTCTCGCGCACCAGCCGCGCAGCGCCGCCGCCGCGCAGCAGGCCGGCTACCAGCTGCAGTTGTCGGGCCACACCCATGGCGGGCAGTTCTGGCCCTGGGGCTTCTTCGTGCGCTTCCAGCAGCCATTCACCGCCGGCCTGCACCGCCTGCACGACCTGTGGGTCTACACGAGCCGCGGCACCGGCTACTGGGGGCCGCCCAAGCGCTTGTTCGCGCCGTCGGAGATCACGCTGCTGCGCCTCGTCACTGCGTTGCCCGGGCGAGGCTGAAGTGCGCGTTTCGCGTGACTTTGGAACGCACCTTCTGATCCATCGCAGCAATCCCCCGCAAGGGCTGTCTCCAATCCGCGACGCCGCGCAGGAACGGGCAACTTCTTCAAAGAGAATCGCGCGGCCCGATCCAGGGCGTCGAGTCTTACTGAACAGACCACCATGAAAAAGACCATCCTCGCCATCGCCACCGTTGCCGCCACCTTGTTCTCGAGCACCGCCTTTGCCGACAGTTATGTCGGCGGTGCGATCGGCCAAGCCCGCCTCAATCTCGATTGCGAAGGCGCACCCACCTGCGACAAGTCCGACACGGGCTTCAAGATCTTCGGCGGCTACAAGTTCATGCCCAACATGGCCGCCGAAGTGACCTACTTCGATTTCGGCAAGGCCAAGGCCGCCGACACCAACATGAGCCTGAGCCTGAAGTCCACCGCCATCGGCGTCGGCGTCGCCTTCATCGGCGACTTCGCACCGCAGTGGAGCGGCGTCGCGCGCGTGGGTATCGCATCCGTGCGCATGAAGGCCAGCGCCACGCTCAATGGCGCCTCCGGATCGGATTCGGAGTCGAGCACCAATGCCTACGCCGGTTTCGGTCTGGGCTACGAAATCAGCAAGGGCTTGGCGGTGACCGCCGACATCGACCTGTCGCGCGGCAAGTTCGCCGACGGATCGGGCAACCTGCGCATGATCTCGGTGGGCCTGCGCCAGTCGTTCTGACCCTTCGCTTCCCGATGCAGCGCCGGCCCCGTGCCGGCGCTTTTCATTCCGGGCGCGGCACGAGGTGCAGCGTGCAGGCGTCGCCCGAGGCGCGCCACACCTTGACCCACGCGAGCTGCGGCAGCGCCGTGCGCAGTTGCGCGGCGATGAAGGCGCACAGGCCCTCGAGCGTCGGCCGCTCGAGCCCCGCCACCTCGTTGAGCAGGTGATGGTCGAGCAGTTCGCGCACGTCGGCGAGCACGCGCCGGAAGTAGCCGAGGTCCATCAGCATGCCGGTGTGCGGATCGGGTTCGCCGCGCAGCGCCACCTCGGCGTGATACGTGTGGCCGTGGATGCGCTTGCTCGGCGCCGCGTCGATTCGGCGATCGAGCGTGTGGGCGGCTTCGAAGTCGAAGCGCTGAGAGAGTTCGACCACCATCAGCGGATCCCGATCACCTTGTGCGTCTGCACCGACAGCCGCCAGCGCGGATCGCGCAGGCACTGCTCGACGGCCCATTGCGTGTTCGCCGCGCGATCGGGACCGTCCATCGGCTGCAGGTAGAAGCGCTCGAAATCGAGCGCGGCGAGTTCGTCCAGCGACAGCCCCGGCTGCGGAACCACGACCTTCAGCTCCTGGCCGCGACGCTGCTGCAGCGGCGCACCCGCCTTCGGGCTCACGCACAGCCAGTCAATGCCCGCCGGCGCGGCGATCGTGCCGTTGCTCTCGACCGCGATCTCGAACCCGCGTGCATGCACCGCATCGATCAGCGCGGGATCGAGCTGCAGCAGCGGTTCGCCGCCGGTGAAGACGACGAAGCGGCGGTCGCCGGCGCCGCGCCAGCGC
>CAJPFZ010000656.1 GCA_905339355.1 Burkholderiaceae bacterium | reverse complement strand
ACATGCTGTTGGTGAACGCGATCTTCAGGTCAGCGGCCAGCTTGTTGCCGAGCGGCGCCGCGCGATAGAGCGCCTCGAGTTCATTCCAGTCGAGGCTGTCGACGCAGTGGGTCCATTCAAGCGCCACGGGTCAGATCCTTTTAGGCGCGGCCGCTACGGCCGTTGGGGCGGGATTCTGCACAAGATCGGCGGTCCAGTGCGCGATCATCGCCGTCAGATCGCTCGCGGAGACCGGTTTGGCGAGGTAGTCGTCCATGCCGGCTGCGATACAAGCCTGGCGCGCCTCGGGATGCGTGTCGCCGGTGAGTGCGATGACTGGCACGCGTGGGCACCCCAGTTCGGTTTCCCGCTCGCGCCAGCGGCGTGTCGCCGTGAAGCCGTCCATGCCCGCCATCTGACAATCCATCAATATCACGTCCACCCGGGCCTGAGGCAACTGATCCAGCGCGTGCTGCCCGCCCTCGGCGCTCAGCACCTGCGCTCCGAGATCCCTGAGCGTCGCCTCCATGATCATCCGGTTCACCGGATCATCTTCGACCAACATCACGCGCACCGATCCGGACAGCTCGACCGGCAAGGTTCGCGGTGGCGGCGCACCCTCGGTGGCCTCGGCGCCGACAGTCCGCAACGGCACGGCTACGCGGAACAGGCTGCCCGAGCCCGGTGCGCTCTCCACGGCGATCGTGCCCTTCATCAAGGTCACGAGTTCCCGGCAGATCGACAAACCGAGCCCGGTGCCGCCGTGGTGGCGTGCTATCGATGCATCGCCCTGCTGGTAAGGGACGAACAGGCGCTCCTGGACGGCTCGCGACATGCCGGGGCCGGTGTCCTTCACCTCGATCAGCAGCAGAGGGTCCGACTCACCCTGCGCCAGCGAATGGACGCGCAGTTGCACGTCGCCACGCACGGTGAACTTCACTGCGTTGGACAGCAGGTTCGTCAGCACCTGGCGCAGACGTGTCGGGTCGCCGACCCAGACGTCGGGCAGTGGATCGGAGATCGCCAGCGTCAGCCCGATACCCTGGCTGCGTGCCGCTGGCATGAACATCTCCACGACGCCGCGGAGAAGATCGCGCAGCGAGAACTCGATGGCCTCGAGCTGGACCTGCCCCTCCTCCAGCCGAGCGTGGTCGAGCACGTCGTTGACCAGAATCAGCAGGTGATCGGCCGAGCGCTCCATGGCCTTGACCACCGACTGCTGCTCCTCCTCCAGGTCACGCCGAGCGAGCAATCGCGCACCGGCCGCCAGTGCGTTGATCGGCGTGCGTATCTCGTGATTGAGGCTCGCGATGAAGCGGGCCTGCCGGCGCTCTGCCTGGATGGCGGCGTCGCGCGCCTCGCTCAGTTCGCGAGCGAACCGGTTGCGCCATTTCAACGAGTACCAGGCGAACACGCCGAACAGGGTGGTGATCAAGACGGCCGACAGCGCCCGCTGTGCCAACGGCACTGCGTAAGCCACCGGCAACCAGCCCTGGTAATGGGCGACGAACAAGCCTGCCACGAAGACGATGGTCAACCCCGCTATCACCAGCCCCAGGCGTGCGCCGGCCAGCATCAGCAGCGGCGAAAGAAGGATCATCCACATGAGGGCTGGCGAGTGCAGGCCGCCGTGCTGAACGATCACCATGGCCAGCAAGACCCATGTGACGAGCGCCATGCCGCGCAAGCCGAAAGCCGGATCGCGTCGCCGCCGACCTTCAGCGTACAGAGCGAGCAAGCTCACGGCGGCGATGGCTTCGGTGACGGCCAGCCCCCACCGGCCGTTGAGCCCATAGAAAACGGCAAAGGCAAGGGTCGGCGTCACCAGCAATCCGCCGGCCAGATGCAGCAATCGCCACTGCGCGCGTTGCCGCAGGTCTTCCAGCGAGGGAGGCAGAGCAGCGTGCGGCACGGTCGCTCGGTTCAGGAACGTTCGCTAGCTGGTTTCGGGCCGGCCGCTCGGCGCTGCTTGCGCCAGCGAGCAGGCGTGATGCGCGTGCCGCGTTCGAAGCGGCCAGCGACACAGCGTTCGTCGGATCAGCCGAGTTTCCGCAGGCATGGCGCCAGTTTCGTCCGCGCGAACCCAACAAGACATTCGGGCAACCCCGTTGTCGCGCAGACGGCGCTCGCCGGTTCAACGCCTCGGCGGCGGCGGCAGCTGCGCCATGTAGGCCGCCACCGCGCGCTTGTCGTCGGCTGAGTAGTTCTTCAGGATCGGCGGCATCGCGGGGTTGGAGTTGCCGCGCCTGCCGTCGCGGATCTGGTCGAGTTCGTGCACCAGGTAGGTGTAGTGCTGCGACGCCACCATCGGATGGAACAGCTCCGGCCGGCCTTCGCCCTGCGCGCCGTGACAGACCGCGCAGTCCTTTTCGAAGAGGGCCTGGCCGCGCGGCAGCAGCTCGGGCGGGCCCTTGCTCAGGTTGCCCGAGATCGGCAGCGACTCGAGGTAGGCCGCGATGTCGGCGAAGTGCTGCAGCGTCAACTCGGGCTCGAGCACGTAGTCTTTCATCTCGACGTTGATGCGGTGGCCGCTGCGGATGTCCATCAGCTGCTTGATGATGACCGAGGCATGCTGCCCCGACAGCCGCGGCACGCCGATGTTGGGGCGCCCCGAGGCGTCGCGGCGGTGGCAGGTCTGGCATTCGCCGTAGGCTTCCTTGCCGCGCCGGGCGTCGCCGGCCAGCGCCAGCGTGGCCTTGATCTCGCCGGCGGTGGGCACCATCACCTTCACC
>CAJPFZ010000655.1 GCA_905339355.1 Burkholderiaceae bacterium | reverse complement strand
TGAGCCTTGAGCCGGTCTTGCTGCGCCTTGCGGATCAGGCGCTGTGCGTCGAGCAAGGTGGCGAAATCGACCTTGCCGTTTTCGTAGGATGCGAGAGCCGAGCGCAGGCCCAGCTCCGATTGCGGCAGCAACTGGCTGGTCACCAATGACTCGGTGCGGCGCGCGGCCTCGAGGCCAGCGAGGCTCTCGGCCAATTCGCCGCGAAGCTGGTTCGCCACCATCTCGGCGCGGGCGCGTGCCGCGCCGACCATCGCCTCGGCCTCGCGCTCTTCGGAGCGGCGCGTGGACTGCTGCAGCGGGATGTTCATCTCGATCATCAGCTGCCAGGCGGTGATGCGCGACCTCATCTGCGTCGGCGCGAGGCCCACCTGGAAGTCGGGGTAGCGGTTGCGCAGCGTCAGGTCGCGGCTCTTCATCGCGGCGAGCACGCGTGCCTCCTCCGCGAGCAGCGAAGGGTTCGCGCTGCGCGCGCGGGCACCGAGGGCCGCCGCTTCCAGCGCCGCCGGGGAGGGCAGCGGGCGGAGTGCCAACGGCTCGGCCAGCGGCGCGGTGCTGTCGCGTGCGAGCAGGGCGTTCAGCCGCGCGCGCAGCTGCTGCTTCTCGCTGTCGAGCATGATCAGATCAGAACGCATGGCCGTCTGTTCGAGTTGCGCGCGAACGGCGTCCTGCTGTTCCACCAGCCCGCCGGCGTAGCGCGCCTGCGCAATCTTCTCCAGGCGCGTCATCAGGTCGAGCACCTCGGCGGCGAGCCGCTCATTGCCGGCGACGTAGTGGTACTGCGCGTAGGCGGTCTTGATGCGCATCGCGAGTTCGGTCCACACCAGGTTCGCGCGTGCGTCGGCCTGCGCCGCATTGGCCGTGGCGGCTTCCTTGCGCAAGGCCCGCTTGCCCCAGCCCGGCAAGGGCTGGATCAGCGTGTACATGGTTTCGCCCACGCGTGCCGGCAGCAGGTTCGGGCCTGAGGGGTTTCCGGTGTTGGTGAAGTTGTTGAGCTCGATGCGGAACATTGGATCGGGCAGGGCGCCGGCGGGCTGCACGCGTTGTGCTGCCGCGTCCGCCTCGAGGCGCATCGATGCGAGTTCCGGGTGGTTGGCCCGTGCGTGTTCGAGCAGGCCTTGCAGGTTGGTGCCGAGGGTCTGGGGTTGCGCCCGCGAGCTCACTGCGGTGCCGAGAAGTGCGGCGAGCAAGAGGACGCGCGTAAAGCGATTCATCACCACAACTGTGTCCCTTTAGCGTCGCAGGAGCAACAGCTGTGGTGTAGATCCGGTTCGATGGTTGTCATGGAAAAGGCGTCTGGATGTCAATGCAGATGAATGGTCGCCGGCTGGGGGCGCGAGACCCCCGTGCGGGCCGTCTCCGGAAGCTCCCAAGCCTTGGCAGCTTCTTCGTCACTTCTCACTCTATGAACAGCCACCCGTCCCGACGGTGTCGGGTTCATTACAAATCCGTTAGCCGGCGGTCGCTTCGCCAGATATCGAATCTGTAATCGGCCGGTCAGCCTCCCGTTGTCATTGCACGCCCAATCTCTTCCATGTCATTCACAAGTGGAGAGCTGACATGAGAACCGATTGGAAACGTTCGCTGGGTGTTGCATCCGTGGTGCTGGCGGGGTTCGTGCTCGCGGGTTGCGCCTCGGGGCCGGAGTTGCCGTCGCCACAGCAAATCGAAGCAGCGCGAACACGTGCCGATCACGACGGCGTCGCTTCTGCCTTCGCGTACCAGGCGGACATGGCCCGCCGGGACGCGGCGACGCATCGCGATATGGACAGGAGCTTTGCCGCGTTGCGAGCCATCGGGCAAGGCGCCTACCCCGACATGGAGAAACACTGCGCCGCGGCGATCAGCAAGTACGAAGGCATGGCGACGCAGTACGACCGCCGGGCGGCTGATCACCGGCGCATGGCACAAGGCGACTTGCGCTGACGGGATAGCCGGCCGCTGCTGCGGCCGGCTGTGTTCGGCCTATTCGCGCTCAAGCCGAGAGCGCCAACCGCAAGGATTCCTTGGCCCGGAATGCCCATTTCGGCCCATGGCGCAGCGAGTCCAGCGTGGTGGAAGTCGCAGTGGAGAAGAACATGGTTTCGTCCAGGTGATGTCGTTCAGACGCTCTGCGCAGCCTGAGTGACCGGCGGCGCAAGTCGCCTTCGCCTGTGCTCTCACCTTGACGGTCTTGATCGAAGAACGCGGCGCCGCGTCGCAAGTCCGTCAATGCGTCGTCGCACAGCGCTGGAATGGCGCGTGCGGCGGCCAGCCGCGCCTGCGAAATAAACGGGTTCGGACCCACGACCAGGCCCCAAGGCCGCAGTCCGCGGCAGGGGTCCACACACAGCGCCTCCAGCTTGGTAAGCCCGAAGCGTCGAGACAGCTGCAGCCTTATCGCCAATGACGGCTCCGTCAGGCGAACCTCCTCGATCACGGACCATGCGTCGTCGTCGCTGCCTGGCAGCGGCAGCACGAGCGACTCCAGCAGCTGCTTCGCAAGCTGGTCCCCTTGCCGGGCAGCGCGGTGCAGCCAGTGAATCGCCTCTTCCGAATGGGAAAGCGAGTCCGATTCGCGCAGCAACAACGCCCCGAGTTTGCGCTGAGCCTCTGCCGTGCCGTTGGCTGCAGCCTTCTCAAGGAAGTACCTAGCCATCTGGGGATTCGACACTGACGAGCGATGGTCGGCATGCAGCCGATACAGATGGAGCCATGCGTCGTGATGGCCGCCGTCGGCGGCTCTCAACAACAAGGCGGTTCCCTTGCGAACGTTGCTTCCCTCGGCAATCTGCGCAGGGTCGAGCGAGCCGCAGGCGATGCCGCACAGAGCGCGGCCGAGCAAGTACGCGGCGTCCTGGTTTGTTCCCCCGCTGCGCATCTCAAGGCAATGTTCGACCAGCTTGGCGTCGATGCCGACGGACGGGCTATTCGTTTGCTCGGCCAACAGCACCGCTTGCGCGACAAGCTCGGAGGTCTCGTCATCGAGGCTCGGCATCAAGGCAATGGCTGCGCGCAGGCAATTCAGGAGGCAGGGCAGGTCACGTGCCGCCAGCGCGTGGCGCGCTGCGATGACGGCGACACTGCGGCCGTTCAGCTCGTCCGTACAGGACAGGGCGCGCAGGACGTGTGAGAGAGCGTCGCCGTCGCCATGTCGAGCCGAAATCGCCAGGGCGGCTTTCGCGCCCCGGTGTCCGGCCGTGGCCGCCCTTTCCAGCCAGCGAAGCCCCTGTGACTGGCTTAGCTCTCGCGCGCAACACCATGCCCCCAACTTGGCCTGAGCAACGGCGCTTCCGGCGTGGGCTGCGTCGCGAAGAGCCTGTTCTTGCTGTAGCGAGAGCAGTTCCTCCAGTGACAAGCTGTCGGCGATGAGGCATGCCGCTGCCGGCAGACCTTTGACGCTGGCGTGGCTCAAATATTCAATGCCGGTTCGAACGTGGCGTGGAAAGCCGTCGATTCCTTGCAAGTAGCCGCGCCCCACGGTGTACCTGGACGCGACATCTCCTTGTCGTGCTGCTGCAAGCAATTGGATTCCTTGTCGCCGCATGCTGTCTCCTCCAGTGCTGTTGCTTGGGCAACACGGACCGCAAGCGCTGGCAGTGACTCTCATGGCACCGGCGCGGAGGCTCGTGATCACGCGGACCTTAGAAGCCAGGCGCTGACCAAGAGATGGCGTCGAGATTACAGATCCGTCATGTTCGAGAAATCAGCGGAACGCCGCTGTGGGCGCGCCTTCCCGGTAGCCATGCCTGATGGGCTGGTGTGGCAATCAAGGAACTGCGCTGGCCCGTTTGCGGGGGGGGATGCATGCACAAGGCACCGGCCTTCGCAACCATGCTTGGTCCCACGGCACAAGCTTCCGTAGGCTTTCGGTTGTCCTCACGGGAGGACTCACAGCAAGCCGACGGCTCGCCTTTTCCTAAACGCTCCGCGTCGCTGCCACTGCAGCGCTCGCGGCAGAGATCCGGTTCCACCTCCAGGAGAAATGCATGAAGAGAAACCTACTCGCCCTCACCATTCTGAGCGCCTTCGCGGCGACCGCTGCCGCGCAGTCGTCGGTTACCTTGTTCGGTGTGGTCGACCTCGGCGTCAGCAACATCAAGAACGGAAGCGCGGGAACGATCCAGGGGCTGACTCCGGGCGCAGCGGCCACGAGCCGCCTCGGCTTCCGCGGCATTGAGGATCTCGGCGGCGGACTGAAGGCCGGCTTCCATCTCGAAGCCGGCACTCAGCCTGACGTCGGGACCGTGAGCGCGAGCAAGTTCTGGGACAGGCGCTCCACCGTCAGCCTGTACGGGTCATGGGGCGAAATCCGACTGGGACACGACTACAACCCTTCGTCCAGGAACACCTACATCTTTGAGCCGTATGTCGGCACGAGCGTCGGCTCGATTCTGAACTTCACGTTGGCAGTGCCGACCGCTGGTCTAGGCAGCGGCGCGACTACTTTGCTTCGCAGCGACAACACAGTCGCCTACTACACGCCTGCAGGCCTGGGCGGCTTCTATGGCGAGGCGATGGTCGGAGCCGGTGAGGGCGTGCCCGGCGTCAAGTACGTCGGCGGCCGTGTCGGCTACAAGGCCGGCCAGTTTGATGTGTCCGCGGGCTACGGCAAGACCGAGGCGGCGGGCGGGGACGACTTCAAGCAGGCCAACGTGGCAGGGCAGTGGGACTTCGGTGTCGCCAAGTTGCAGGGCTTGTACAACACGCACAGCTTCGGCCCGCTCAAGCAGAAGACATGGTCGATCGGCGTGAAGGCGCCGATGGGCAGCGGCGAGTTGCTCGCCCTGTATGGCGCGAATGACCGCTCTGGCGGCCCGGTGGGCTCGGGCTTCGGCGATGCTGACGACAGCAAGCTGATGTCCGTCGGCTACTACCACTTCCTCTCGAAGCGCACCAACCTGTACGGCATTGCCGGCCGAGTCACCAACGACGGCGCCGCCAAACTGTCGGTGGGGCTCACCACACCGGCGGCCATGTTGCCCGGCGAGACCTCTACCGGCATCCAGTTCGGCATCACGCACAGGTTCTGAACGCGCTACTGATTCTTCTAGCTCCTCACACCGGCACGGCATGCGCAAGGCTGCCGTGCCGGTTGTCGTTTGAACGTTCTTGTTTGTCATTTCGCGGCGTTCGGACGGCATGCGGAATCAAGCCTGCCTGACAAACTTGTAATCGCCGTGCCATCGCCGCGTCGGAATGCCACTCATAAAGTGGGACTCGTGATGCGTCAGTTGACCTCGCCGCTCAGCAAAGATCGACCGCGCACACCGGACAGTCTCATCGAACAAGGAGTCTCACCATGTCCAGCAGAACGATTTCCTTCGCCATCGCCATCGCCACGGCGTTGGCCGCCCCACTCGCGACCGCCGGCAGCGGCGGTTTCAAGTGGGTCGGAGGCGAGGCCGGGTACGTTTACGAACCGACGCCAAGCATAGTGACCCGCTCCGAGGTGCAGGCCGAGCTGGAAGCCTCCCGGCGCGATGGCACGCAGCGCATGGGCCGGGGCCAGCGCAACTATGTACCGGACCAGGCTCCCAGGGCCGCGTTCGCGACCACTCGCGAGCAGGCCAAACAGGCGGCGCAGTTCGGCCTGCAGCGTCCGAACGACGGCTGGAGCTTCATTGGAGGGGAGGCAGGTTGGATTCACAGTGGTCCATGAACAGGAAAGGGCTGCGACGCAGTAGAGGGCCACCCTCCGGCGCACCTTCATCAGCACGGCGAGGTTCGCTCGTCGCGCTTACGCCTCGGCGCTGGCGCTGAAGGCGCAGCTCTTGCCGCGGTGAAGACTGGGGACGGAAGACGCCTGGGCTGTCAGGGCCTCACGCCATGCAGAAGGAGTTTTGACCATGAAGATCCGTTCTCCGATCGTGTTCGCCACCGTGATCGCGGTCGCCGGCCAGTTCGGCGGCGCCTCGGCCCAGACGACCACCGACGAAGCCCGTGCGTTGGCACAGGCGCAAACCGCCACACAGCTCCAATCGGCAGCCTTCGTGGCGCCGAAGGTGACGGAGGTGCCAGTGTGGGACTATTTCGGAAGGAGCTACCAGCAGACCCGCATCGAGGTATACCGTACATTCGCCTCGGAAGTGCTGCGGCTCGGCGCGGGCGTTCGAACGTCGCCCTTGAAGGTTGTGGACACTGACTCTGCTCGCGCCGAGGCAGCGCGACAGAACAGGGAGGCTTGGCTGTTGGCCCAGTACGCGTACCTGCGCACCTGGCCGAGCGCGCAAGCGGCGCTGCGCGACGGCCTTGCTCGCCTCGACGCTGCCTCTCCGAGCGCTGCGCAGGGCCGCTGAAGGCCTGCATTCGCACGGGACAGTTCCATCGGAACGCACCTGATGAACCTCAAGCACATGCTCATGCAGGGTTTCGTGCTCGTGCTGGCAAGCTCGGCCCTGACGACACCGTCCCAGACCATCGAGGCAGTGGGCACCTCGACTGCCATTCACGAGCCTGCCGCCATGAGCGTGGGCGAAGTTCGAGCGGTCGATCACATTGCCAAGAAGATCACTCTCAAGCATGGCGAGATCGAGAACCTCGGAATGCCGAGGATGACGATGGTCTTCCACGTCAAGGATCCGGCCATGCTCGACTCCTTCAAGCAAGGCGACAAGGTGCAGTTCAGGGCGGACAGGATGAGGGGTGTCATCGTCGTGACCCAGTTGCGATCCGCCGAGTAGATCCTTCCAGACGAGACCGGCGAAGCCGGCACGGGCTTCGCCGGTCTCGTCAGGCGCTTGTCTCGAAGCGGTGGTGCAAAGACCAATCGCGTAGCGGCGCGATCCTAGCCCGCGACGGTTGTCTCCGTCCCCGAGTGAGATCCCCGTGGGAAAGGGTGCCGATCGCGGCCAATGGACAGCAAGTCGGGCAATGTCGATCTGAGGCGCACTGCGTCGCGCGCCTCAAGCCACTACTTCTTGGGCGACTGCGTGGCTTCGCCATGCTCCATCGTGCCGTCCTTGTGCGCCGCCTCGCCTTCGGCCTTCACCTGTTTGCGGTCCTTCGTGGATTTGCCGGGTTTGGCGCTGGTAGCAGCCTCGCCGTGCTCCATGTCACCGGCCTTATGCGCTTGTTCGCCCTTCGCCTTCACGGCTGCACGAGACAGTTTGGAGTTGGCGGCGGGTTTCGGCGCTTTCGTCGCTTCCCCGTGCTCCATGTCCCCTGATTTGTGAGCGGCTTCGGCTTCGGCCTTCACCTGCTCGCGTGACTGCGGCTTGGACGTCCCCTGGGCGAACGTTGCCGGCACGGCAAATGCTGCGAGCAGGGCGGCCGCGAGCGTGAGGTGTTTCAGTTTCATCGAGTTCTCCTTGAGAATGGTTGGGGAAAAAGGGTGACATGCGGAAGGCAGTACCCCGACGAGGGCGGGGGTCAGTGCACGTGGCCGCCGGGCTGTTCAGGCTTGGTGGGCGGTTGGCCGTTCTCGAGGGGCTCGCCTCGTTGCCGATGGGAGTGGTCCCCGTGGCCACTGCCATGGCCGTGCCCGAAGACGTGCATCAGCGGGCACGCCAGCAGGATCAGGAGGGGAGCCAGGCGGAACAGATGTTCGCCGTGGCCAACGGACAGCCAGGCCACCGCAGCCGCAAGGCCGATCCAAAGTAGCCACTGGTTGATGCTTGACCAGTTGCGCCGCTTTCCGAAGTCGCGAGGGGATTGAGAGGAGGACATGTCGATTCTCCTGTAAGAGATCCTGCACTTGCGTGTTAGGAGGCAAGTGCGGGCTCGAGATATGCCGTCGGCGTCAGCCGTCGACGAATGGGCACCCCTTCAGTGCCGAGGACTGGCTTGGATGCGGCTCAGCATCGACGTCAAGTGGAACTGCGTTGCCTGGTCGGCGAATGCGTCGATGCCGATTCATGGCTTTGGCGACTGCCGCGAACACAGGCCTTGCGCTCATGACTCTTCCTTCAATGCCGGAATCGGGCGTTCGGGTTCTGCGCAGCGTTTCCTGCCGCGTTGAAGAAGATTGTCGAGCGGCGCGACCGACGGCCGCATGGCCTCCAGATTACAAACCTGTCATCTGCGGCTGAAGAGAACAACCTGAAGAACTGCGCTGTTGTCCTGTCTGATTGGGCCGCAGCAGCCCATCCGGACTCGCAGGACAGCCTGAAATGTTGACCGACTTTCGCATCAGGATCATGCGGTCTCAGCCGGGACGGTTAGGTGGCCGGCAGCGCTTCGCGTCGGTGCATCCGGCCAAACCTGTCGCACTACGCAGGCAAATTGCATGATCCAAGTCATGTCAGCCGCTGCGCAATTTCGAGCACCGGTTTGAGCCCGGTGCCGAAGCGAGAGATCGCCTCTCGATGGGTGCGGAGTTCGCTGTAGGGCAGGTAGCGGATGCCCAGCTCGCAGACGCGCGAGAAGGCAGGGCGGCGCAGTTGCTGCAGCACGTCCTCCCGCCGGCTGTCCG
This sequence comes from Burkholderiaceae bacterium, assembly GCA_905339355.1. Taxonomy (GTDB): domain Bacteria; phylum Pseudomonadota; class Gammaproteobacteria; order Burkholderiales; family Burkholderiaceae_C; genus Albitalea. The sequence continues at coordinate 12,375 of CAJPFZ010000655.1, read as the reverse complement.
GCGCCACGAGAAACATCACGCTGTTCGCACCGACCTGCGTACCGAGAGCCAGATCCAGCATGCGAACGATGCCAGAGTAGATCGACGTCGAGTGCTCGACCTCGAAGGCAGCCGACACATGTCCGCTCTGGCGCTCGATCCACACGATGTCGATGAGCCGTACCGCGTCCATTCCGGCATGAACTCTATGTGGCAGCTCGGCCAGGCACCCGTCGGCCAGGCGGCCTCCGGCGTAGGCTCTGCCACGGTCGTTGGACGCGACCCAGACGTCGAAGCCGAGCGCGCGTCCAAGGTCGCGCAGCCAACCTTGGATCTCGGTATGCGTCGAGTCCCCCTCTCGCTGTGCGGCGAACTGCTTCTGCGCGGCGCTGGTCTCTTCGCGAACCTTCTGGAGGTCGGCCTCCCAAACCGAAAGCGCCTGTGCGTCGTCTTGCCTTGGGGGGACGGCGTAGCGGCCGGTGCCGATGTCGAACAGCAGTCCGGCGAACGCACCGAGATCGTTCGACAGCTCGCGGCGATGCTGTTGATTGAGCCGCATGGCGCCCTCGCGCATCGAAAGGTAGTGGTCCCAGCGGCCGAGCTTCACGTTGCCGCCGGTGACCGCGTTGTAGCCCTTCACAATGGCGGTGTTGAACGGAAGCACCAACGTCGGGTGAATGAAGTACAGCAGGTTCGCCACCGCCGGTCCGAGGCCCTTGATCTGCAGGGCGTCGATTCGCCGGATCGCTTCGACGATGGCCTCCGGTGAATCGCAACAGTCGCATGCATCAAGCAAGCGTGCGAAGGCCCGCTGGTTCGATGGGTTCTCATAGATGTCAGGGATGCGAAGCTTCGGCTTCCAGAGAAATGCGTGATCCGCGCCCTTGAATATCTGACGTTGCTCGGCCACCGATCCCACCACGGTTTCGAGTGTCGAACCCCGATAGGCGTTGCCGAACGTGCCGGCGTCGATGTCCTTGACCACCTGTGTGATGCCGCGGCGTATCGATCGAAAGTTCTTCAGGCGTTCTTCCCACAGGAACCATGTGTTGTACGTGCTGTGGGGGTCGGCCTTCCAGTGATCGATGAGAGCCGCAAGCTGTTTGTCCATGGTTGGCCTGTCGAGACGCGTTGCTGGCAGTCTACGACCGGCGTATCGGGCCACACGGTCATCGATGGTTCCGAGGTCTCGGCCGCAGCCGGGACGATGCGTCTCGCATGACTCGCCTTTGGGCCCGAGTCACGAGCCCAAGGCGGGCTCTTGGGGTTCGAGTACATAGCCCATGCCGCGCACGGTTCGCAGCATCTTCCTCTCGAACGGATCGTCGATCTTGGCCCGAAGCCTCCTGATCGCCACATCGACCACGTTCGTGTCGCTGTCGAAGTTCATATCCCAGACCTGCTCGGCGATCACCGTGCGCGAGAGAACCTCTCCCTGGTGGCGCATCAACAGCTCGAGCAAAGAGAATTCGAGCGCCGTGAGCTCGATCCGACGTCTCTCGCGAGACGCCCTGCGGCGGGTCACATCGAGTTCCAGATCGCCGACGTTCAATGTCGACGAGGTATGCACCAAGCCCGACTTGGCGCCGCCCCGACGCGTGAGCACTTGCAGCCTTGCAAGCAGCTCGGTGAATGCAAAGGGCTTGACAAGGTAGTCGTCGGCACCTGCCTGCAGCCCGCGGACGCGATCCTCGACACTGTCACGGGCGGTAAGCATGAGAATCGGCGTGTCCTTGGACGCGCGCACTGCCTTCAGGACGCCGAAACCGTCCACCCCAGGCAGCATCACGTCGAGAACCAGGATGTCGTATTCACCATTGAGCGCGAGGTGCAGACCATCGATGCCGTCGTTGGCGATGTCGACCACGTAGCCGTTCTCCGTCAGTCCCTTGCGCAGGTACTGTGCAAGTTTCTTCTCGTCCTCGACAACCAATATGCGCATTCGGTAAGGATCACCGCGCCACGCGAACATGACGGATTTGTAATGAATTCGACAGACTCTCGTGCGGCCGGCTCGCTACAGTGCCAGCGGTGTTGAGAGCTGAGCCCCAGCCGCGCCTATGCATTGTGAACAAGGACTTGCGCCATGTCGAATCGACTTTCCTTGCTGCTGTATGGCCGCGGCACATCGCCGAGGGACATTAAAGTCATGGCGCGCACGGCGCCCGCGCCTCGTGGCGGTACAGGCTCGGAGGCATGGCCGTGTCATTGAATGTGCTGGAGAACCTGAAGGCCGCGCCCGACGCCGAGCGTGCCCTGGCCAACTACCGCGAATTGGCGAGCGACTACGATGCAAGCTGCAGCCGCATCGAGGCGCTCCGGCTGCTGGCAGTGAGAGCGCTCCGCCTGCAGCCTGGCGAAACCGTGTTCGACATCGCCTGCGGCACGGGGCCGCTGCTGCCGCTACTTGCGCGCACGGTGGGGAGCAACGGTCGCGTCGTCGGCGTGGAACACAGTCCGGAAATGGCGACCTTGGCCCGGAGGCGCGTCGAGAGACTCCGATTGGGAAATCACGTCAGCATCTTGCAATGTCCGGTGGAGCAACTGGACTCGGATCTCCAGGCTGACGCCCTGTTGTTCTGCTACGCACACGATGTGCTTCAGTCCCCTGCGGCTATCGATCGATTGATCCAGCGAAGCAGGCCGGGAGCTCGTATTGCCATGGTCGGCATGAAGACACTCCCCTGGCTGTGGGGCTGGCCTGTCAACTGCTTCAACATGTACCGGGCCCGCCAGTACCTCACGACGTATGCCGGTCTCGACCGCCCATGGCGGCTGCTCGAACGCCGGTCTGCCCAGTTGTGTGAGATCGACACCGCACTGTGGGGCAGTGCCTACCTCACCGTCGGCCGGCTCGCCGGGACGACTACCGCTTATACCCAGCCCGAAAAGGAAACTGTATGAAGAAGCAGCTGATTGCGGCAGTGGCCGTCCTGTTAGCCGCCGGCGCGGTTGCCGGCACCAGCCACTCCCGCGCCCCTGCAGCCGAGAAGGCAACTGGGCATGGCCATGCAGCTGGCCACGGCCACGCCGAGCCCGACACGGTGGGCGTGCCCGGTGAAGCCAGCAAGATCACGCGAACGGTGGACGTCGACATGACCGACACGATGCGCTTCATCCCTGCGAGCGTCACGGCCAAGCAAGGCGAAACCATCCGGTTCGTCGTCAAGAACTCCGGCCAGCTCAAGCACGAGTTCGTGCTCGGCACCGAGAAAGATCTCAAGGCGCACTACGAGCAGATGAAGAAGTTCCCTGAAATGGAGCACGCCGAACCGAACATGGTCACCGTCGCTCCCGGAAAGACGGGGGAGATGATCTGGCAGTTCACCCAGTCGGGCCGGGTCGATTTCGCCTGCCTGCAGCCGGGCCATTACGACGCAGGCATGAAGGGCGCCGTCAAGGTTGCGGCCGCAAAGGCAGCCGCAGGCGTAGTGTTGGCCCAGGCCCAGGCCCAGCCGCAGAGCAGCGGAACGCCCGCGCCGACAGCCAGTACGAGCGTCGCCGCGGAGGCGATGACGGAGGGTGAGGTGCGCAAGATCGACAAGGAGAACAGGAAGATCACGCTCAAGCACGGCGAGATCAAGAACCTCGAGATGCCGGGAATGACCATGGTGTTTCAGGTCAAGGAAGCGGCCCTGCTCGATGCCGTCAAGCAGGGCGACAAGGTGCGCTTCAAAGCCGAACGCACCAGCAGCGCCATCGTCGTGACGGAGATCGAGCCTGCCAAGTAGCGAACCCGGATGCCGCCGTTCACGCAGATTCGCAGAACCTATCCCCCGTTCTCGCGGGACCTCAGGCAGTCGATGCGGGATGTGAACGGGGCCGACCGACGCGCTGCGCTCGCATCTCAAGGCCAGGCGCGCTCCTACACCGCTCAGCGCCGACGGCCTACGGTTGAGACCAGCACGGCCACGAAAATTCGCAGTCGTACACAACATGATCGTTTCGCAAGCGCTGTGCCGAGGCCTGCAAACTCTGTGCTGATGCGTGCCTCGCCATGGCGCGCTTATCGCAGAAGTTCACCCTAGGAGACATCAATGAACTTCCCTACGCTCAATCCCTTCAAGGCAATGTGCCTCGTGCCGCTGACAGCACTGTTGCTCGCATCAGCACCGGCGCATGCGCAGACCGCTCCAGCGATGTCCCCGTCCTCCATGCCCATGGGACAGATGCAGAAAGACACGGCCGGTTCACATGACATGAAGGCGTCCATGATGATGGGCATGGACGAGATGCAGAAGATGCCGATGTCTGGCGACACCGACAAAGACTTCGCGATGATGATGAAGATGCACCATCAGCAAGCCTTGAAGATGGCCGAAATGGAGCTTGCGCAGGGCACGTCGCGGGAAATGAAAGCCATGGCCAAGCAAATCATCGTGGCACAGAAGAAGGAGATCGCACAGTTCGACAAGTGGCTCGCCAAGCAGAAGTGAGTTGCAGTCCGGCGTTGATGAAAGTCCCGAGGCCACCAGGCTTGGGGTCGCCCCTCATCAGCACCGCCTCGGCGCTTTCCTTCGCCACGTCGGTGCCGGCGCCGATGCACAACCCACATTCGTCTGGGTCAGCGTCGGCGGTCATTGCCGTCGCCTGCGTGATGCGTCGCAACTGGGCTTGGCGCCAGGCGGCATGACAGCCTGGGCGGCCGCCCTGACGACGGTTGTGAAATCGCAGGCGTCGTTCGGCCATCGTCGCTGCCCGCGAACAGGCTCGCGAACAGAATCTCCGTGCAGTCATCTCGCACGCGACGCCAATCGTCGAACGAGCCACTCCACGCGTCCAGGGCCTTGCCTTCGGCAGCGATGAAGGGATCCTCGGGAGAAGCCGGCATGCGGGCTGCGCCTGCCCACGCCGCCGCGCAGCCGATTCCGAACGCGAATGGATTGAAGGCATGCGCCCAAGCCAGGCGGTGTGCCCGCAGCGGATGCGCCCACTTCAAGCAAGCCGCAAACGCCGGTAGACCGCCCAGCGCTCGCGCCAGCGGGCCGAGCGTTTGCTGATACAGGGTGTCGAGTGCTTCGGACCGCTCTCGGACCCGCTCGAAAATGGCGCCTTCCTGAGACCGGGGCAGATCCTCCACGCGCCGGCGTTCGAAGCTGACGTGGTAGACAGGCTCCGGGCAGTCAGCCTCGCCTGTCTGCGCTGCAATCCGCATTTCATAGAGTCCCGGTTCGAGCGATTCGAGTGCTCCGAGGCTGTCGAGAATGGCACGGTGCTCGCGCCGAGCCACGTTGGCCGAAACGAAGATGCCCAGATGGCCAACAGTCGGGTGCAGCAAATAGCAGATGCGCTGGCCGCTGGCTGTCAGCGCTTCGGTCGTCGGCCACACCGCCGGGATCCAGCCCAGCGCCTGCGCCGGCGGCGTGATGTTGTCGCCGCTCGATGCGAAGACAAGCATCGGACTCTTGAGTTTGCGCATGTCGGCGTGGCAGCATTCGCAGATCCGAAAGCCGCCCTCCTCCAGTCGATTGCCGATGAACAGGTTCTCGACGATGGCGACGATCTCCTGCCGCGTGAGGAAACAACATTCGCCCCACCAGCGTTCGAAATCGAGGAAGCGCGTGCGCTGCGCTTGGGGCTGCGCGAACATCGCCTTGTATTTGCCGAACACGGCGTGCCCGGGATCGAGCTGCTCGAAGTTGTAGACCAGCCACGCGCCGTCGAACTGGCCGCCGGACAGGTCCGCCAAGAGGCGCGCGGCCCACACCCCGCCTGTCAGCCCGCCGGCCAGTCGCATCGGGTTGACACCCGCTTCGCCGCCCCAATAGGACAGCGGAGCGCCATTGAGCACGGTCGGTCCGGTGACTCCCACACAGTCTGCGGCGAGCAAGGCCACGGCCCAGCCGGCCTGACAGTTGCCGTAGAGCGCAGGTCTTTCGCCGGGGTGCCGCGATGCGACTTCGGCCACGAAGCGGCGCAGCGTATGGTGGACGCGCATGAGCGTCTGATCCGGGCACGGCAGCATGTGATGGACCACGAAATAGACGGGGTGACCACGGTGCAGCGCCATACCCAGCTCTGAGTCTCGCCCCAGCCCGCCGATGCCGGGGCCGTGTCCTGCACGCGGATCGAAGACGATCACCGGCCGGGGATCTGTCCCTGCGCAATGTTCGAAGCAAGCATCGCCGTCCGGCAGGATTCGCAGCAGCGAATAGCCGGCCGGCTCAGGAAAGTCTCTCGCATCCAGCACCGTTTCGTACGGAAACCGAAGCCGCAGCGGCAAGCCCTCGGCTTCGTCCGCTAGGAGCGTATCGCCGCGCTCGACCAGCGCCTGCATGAAGAGTGCGCTGCGCTGCAAAACGTCGATTGCGTAGTGCAGCCAGTTCGGCGCGGCATCGCAAGTGACATCGGGGCCTGCTTCGTTGTTCCTCTTCGTCGTTTCCTTTGTCATCGCGATGCCTTGGGTCGGAGTCGTCTCGAACGTAGCGCGATCGGTTCGCGCCGTCGTTGACGAGGATCGTTCTCGCGCCTACATGACAGGCATGTAATCGTTTGGTGATGCTCCTGACGGTATCGCGTTCCTACAGTGGCATCGAGCTTCCAAAGGCGAAGCCTCGACCCTGACCCACTCTAGGAGTCCATCGTGTCCAAGAACAGCATCCGCCTCTTTTTTGCTGCAACTCTCGTCAGCTTTCCGATCTTGGCGGCTGCGGCGGCGCAGGGAGAGAGGTTCGGCAACGGCGAGTCCTTTTACGGGCAACCCGGCGCTGCCTCCGTGAACGTGCGCGTCGTCGACGTGAGTAAAGCGGAGTACCTCAACGTCCGTTACGGAGACACAGTCGTATTCAATAACGGCGCGAAGCAATTCGTTTGGACCTTCAACGGCATGGACCGCGTGGCGGTAAAGCTCGGGAAGATCGCACCGCCCGACTTCGGCAGCGAGCAGTTCACGGTGTACGTGCCACCGGATCCGTTGCATCGCAGGTGACGCTTGCAGCAGCGCAGGTGGCGGCGATCTCGAAACCGACCTGGTTGCCTTGGGTGCCGGAGTCCACGAAAACTCGGCCCCCGTGCATTCGGGCGATCGCCGACACGATTGCCAAGCCCAAGCCATGGCCGTGTCCGGCTTCCGTGCGCACCTCGTCGCCGTGGAAGAAGCGGTCGAACATTCGGGCGGCAACATGTTCCGGGATCGGCCGGCCCGGGTTGGAGGCGGACAGTCTCACTCGGTTCGCGAGCGGCTCGATGCGCAGCGTGATGACCTGTCCTCGCTCGGTGTGCTTGATGGCGTTGACCAGGAGGTTGACCATCGCCCGCTGCACCAGCGGCGCGCTGCACGCCGCGGTGGCGTCGCCGCTGCGCCGTACCTCAACGCCCGCTTCGTCGATCAGCGGCTCGCAATAGCGGATGGTCTTGTCGACCTCCGGTCCCAGCTTGATTTGCACGAGATCCCGCGCACGGTCGCCCTGGTCGGCACGAGCGAGGAAGAGCATGTCGTTGACCAGCACCTTCATCCGCTCCAGCTCTTCGAGATGCGACGCCAGCACATCGCGCAACTCGTCCTTGCGGCGGTCCCCGGCCAGCATCACTTGGCTTCCGCTGATCAGCGTCGCCAGCGGCGTGCGCAATTCGTGCGCCACGTCGGCGCTGAAGTGCTCCATTTGGCGGTAGGCCGCTTCAAGGCGGTCAAGGACGCCGTTGAACGCGTCTACCAGCCCGGTCAGCTCCGCATCGTCGTGGGTGTCCGACAGGCGTGCGTCCAGCGAGTGTGGCGTGATGCGCAGGGCCTCCGCCGATAATCGCTTCACGGGTCTGAGTCCGCGCCAAATCGCGATGCCGCCCAAGCCTAGGATGGCTGCGACCCCGAGCGCGGACACCGCCATGACAGAGAGGCGATAGGTTGCGAGTAGCTTGTCCCGCGGCCGAATGTCGACCGCGAGCCAGGCGCGAGCGATGGGGAAGGGCCCGGGATCGTCGATGGACGACTCGATTGCGTCCATTGGCACGCCATCGCGCTCGATACGGACGTGTCCCTGTGCGTCAGGTTGCCCGGTGGCCCGTGGCAAGGGGCCACCGTACACGCTGCGTCCATCGGCGCCGACGAGCCACACCTTCAGGTCGGCGTGGCCGAGCAGCATGTCGTCCATGTGATGCCGCAGGACCGTGAGGTCGCCGCTCTTGCCAGCTTCCCCAATGAAGTGCTTGACAATCTTGACTTTGCCGATCAGCTCGTCATGGTCGGCACGGGTCAGTTCATCGGCCAGCGCACGATGCAACAGGATGCCGGCCGCGGCGAGGACGACCAGCCCGACTGCGCCAAGCGTGAGCGTCAGGCGTAACGCGATCGACTTCGGCAGTGCGTTCAACCCCACCCTCCGGCGGCCGTGAATTCTGGGACTGTAATCCGTCTGCCATCGCGGATCCCATGCGTGATGGCGCCGAAATGTGGACGAGGCAATCGACCTTCGTCGCCGCAGTGCCCATGCGGCACCCATGAGTGTCGGCCCGCTTCGGGGCTACGCCAAGAAGCTATCGCCGCCCGATCGCCATGTAGTCGGACACGTGCAGCCTGGCCCATGGACGAGGGTTGGCTCCTCCCATCGGTTGAACAGGTTGAAGTTGACACTCTGGCCATCGATAGAGACCGGAGGTTGCCCCACAGGACCAGGCGGCGCTCTCCGATGCACCCAGCGTTCGCCGAGAAAGCGTCCATGCGTGTCGGCAGGACTGGGAAGATGGCAACGTCCGCACCGCCTTCCCCTGGAGTGCGCGCGATCAGTTCGTCATGCAGTGTGGATAACCAACTTGTAATGTGGATGACAGGCTCTTGTCGTGATGGCAAACCTAGACTGGCTTCGTGATGCTGAAGTTCGAATCACCGCCGCAGTGTCGATGCACGACGGCGCAGCAGGTCAACTGATCAAGGAGTTCTGTCATGTCTTATCGCCAATTTGCTTATCTGGGCCTCGTGACCGTGGCGTTTGCAACATCGCCCGCCGCCATCGCTTCAGGCGACGGATTTCGCACACTGAACGGCGAGGCCGGTATCGAGTTCGTCGGCACGGCGGGCAGCCTGACTCGCGAAGGCGTGCAGCGCGACCTTCAGGCCGCGCAGCGGGACGGTTCCTGGCAAATGACCGAGGCCAGTCCTTCTCCCACGCCGAGCACGCCAAGAGCGGCCTTCGCGCCGACCCGCGAGGAAGCTCGCCAAGCCGCGGCGATGCTCGAACGTTCCAGTGTGTCCACCGGGTGGCGCAATATCGGAGGTGAGGCCGGCTGGGTTTTCGAAGGCCGCTGAGAAATCGGGCCAGCGTCCGAACAGCGTTCAGTCTTCGCTTCGCAGGCCCCGTTGCCAGACGGCCAAAGCTTGCTCGAACGGGCCGGCGATGGACGGGAAGAGCAGTGAGTCTCCGGCCAGGCGCAGCCAAGCGCGCGTGTCGTGGTGCGCGCCGGGAACGGGCTGGTCAGCGCGAACGCGGCAGAACCAAGCATGAACTTGGTCGTACTGTGCCGGATGGTGGGTGAGTGTCCACGCGAGACCCACCAAATCGGCATAAGCTTCTTCGCGCCGCGTCTCGCGCATGTCCCGTCGTAGCCGTGCGGCGCTCCAATCGACGTCGCGGCCGCCGTCATTGCTTTCGACGAACCCGGCTGGCACGGTGCGCCAGGCCCCGCGGACGAAGCGCCAGCAATGGCCAAGTTCGTGGGCAACCATCGCCTCGACGACCGGATTCAGGAGGTCGGGTTCGATCCCGGCAAGCGTCGCATCTGCATCGGGATTGCCTCGAATGGCAAACACCAGCTGGCAGCGTCCTCCGACGAAGCCCATCGACAGCGGGGCGTCGCCAGACTTTGCATGCGGATCGAACGTCACGTCCAGCGGGAGGCGTTGTTGCTTTGCGTAGGCGAGCGCAGGCCCGCTCAACTTGAGCCAGCCCGCCTCGGTCGGCGTCAGGTCGGCGGCGCGTGACGTGACTGCGCCACCTACCAGGAGGGCTATGAAGAGCGGACGGTGCATCGTCCAGCATTGGACCAGATGACGCCGGTCAACTCCCGGTTGAGCGGCGACAAAAACCCTCTTTCCGTGTCGGAATTCGTGCGGTCCTGCGCGCCGGCGTCACCAGCCCACAACGGGCGGCTGGCGCAGTGGCTCCGAACCCTTTCAGCGCAAGCAGGGCGCACGGCGAGACGCGCTTCGCCGATTTTCTTGCGGCCTGCTTGAGATCGTGCTTATGGGCGCGTGGCGCAATACAGCGCCAGTGTGCCGAAGACGGTGGAAAAGCTCGCCGTTTGAGTTGCATCGGCGAAGCCGGCGTCGGCGAAGAGTCCTATGAGCCTACCCTCGACGTTGGCCCGTGTTGGCGAACCCGTCCAGCAACTGCACCGCGAAGAAGGCCGTTCGCATCACGGTGCCGGTGGCACGCCCCCAGTCCGCGACGTGCAGTTCGCCGCCTGGCCGCAGCACGCGAAGCAGTTCCGCTGCCGTGCGCTGCTTGTCGGCCCATGAGAGGTGATGGAGGAACAGGCTCGACACGACCCGGTCGAAGTTCGCGTCCGGGTACGGAAGGCAGGTCGACAGCCCGTGATCGAACGGCACGTCCACCCGCGCCGCGCGCGCCTTGCGCTGCGCGATTCCCAGGATGTTGCTGTCGCCATCGAGGCCGCGCACGTTGGCGCTGGGATGGCGCTGCTTGATCCAGAGCGCGAGGGTGCCCGTGCCGCAGGCGAGGTCGAGCACCTCTTGACCCGGCGCGAAGCGGGCCTGCTCGATCAGCGCCGACTTGAATCGGCGCTCGCGCGTGGTGCTGCGGATGACGGCGTCGCAAGCCGGTGTCAGCCAGTGGAAGCGCAGCGCTGGGACGTAGCGGGATTCAGCCATCGCCTTCCTCCTCGAGGGTCGCGGCGGTGGCGGCGATTTCCGCATTGCGTGCGCGGCCCCAGTAGATCCATGCCGCTCCAGCACCGAGCAGCAGCACCAGCCCCGCCAGCCAAAACGGCGCGGCCGGCTGCAGGGGGAACAGCGCTCCGGCGCTCACCGAACCTGCCGCCTGCCCCAGGTTGCCAGCGGCGGCCTGCGCGCCGAGCAGCGCACCGCGTGCCACGGCGCAGCGCTCCAGCAGCTCGTAAGAGAGCACCGGCCCGATCATGCCGGCGCCGGTGGCGACAACGGCAATCAAGAGCCCGAGCGAGGCCGCATCCGGCACGGCCGACGTGAAGGCCAGCGCCAGCGCCGAAGCGCCGAACGCGCCTGCAACCCATCGATGGTTGACGCGCTGGCGTACGCCGGGCAGCAGCAAGGTCGCCTGCGCGGCCAGCATCGCCAGGCTGCAGGTCACGAACATCACCGCCATCGTGGTGCTGGCCAGCCCCAGTGTCTCGCCGCCGAACAGGTTGAAGCCAGCTTCGAAGGTGCCCACCGCGAACGACGCCAGCAAGGCGAGCAGCATCGACGCGTGCACGAAGCGGCGGCGATCGGGAGACGGCGCCGCTGCCGACGGCAAGGGGGCTACAGGCCGCTCGCAGCCCAGGCACAACGGGGCCAACAGCAGGATCGGCACACCGGCGAGGCCCACCGCCAGCGCGGGCCAGTTCACCATCGCCGGCATCTGGTCGACCGCCATGCCCATCGCCGGCCCGGCCAGCCAGCTCCCGAACACAGGGCCGGTGAGAAGGCCGACGAAGGCGGCACTGCCTAGCAGCACGAAACGCCGGTTGCGCTCCATGGGCGTGCTGATGTCGGCGATGTAGGCCTGCGCCGTTGGCACGATCGCCGCGGCGCCGGCCCCGGCCAGCATGCGCGCCGTGTATGCGATCGCGAGGCCGGGCGCGAGCGCCGCCGCGGCGCCGCCAACGAGGAAGGCGGCGAAGCCAGTCATCAACACCACGTTTCGGCCGTACCGATCCGACAGCCGCCCCCACCCTGGCGCGAACAGAAACAGCGCGAAGGTGTAGGCGCCGCCCAGCATGCCGACGTGCCAGGCGAGCGTGGCGCTGCCCGCATCCGGCACGAACTGCGCCACGTAGAGCTTCAACAGGGGCAGGCCGGCGCCGTAGCCGAGGGAGACGACGAACACGGCGGCGACAAGCCACGCCATGGGCATCCTGACGCCGCGCGCGGCGCCGCTCGACGCGCAGGCCGGCAGCAGCGACATGGCGTTTGCGGCTTCAGGCCGCCGCCCCGGCAGCCTCCGCCGAGCGGCCCGCACTGTGCTGAGCGGGCGTGACACGCCGGATGCCGGTGAGTCGCGTGCGCTTGAGCATCAGCGCGTTGATGGCCACCAGCGCCGAGCTGCCGGACATGGCGACCGCCGCCAATTCGGGGCTGATCGTGAACGGATAGAACACGCCGGCCGCCAGCGGGAACGCGACCACGTTGTAACCCACCGCCCACCACAGGTTCTGGTGCATCTTGCGCAAGGTGGCCCGCGACAGCTCGATCGCGCCGACCACGTCGAG
>CAJPFZ010000654.1 GCA_905339355.1 Burkholderiaceae bacterium | reverse complement strand
CATCATGTTCGTGTGGATGGCCAAGTTTGGCGCCGCCTACGGCGTGCGCACCGGCATCCACGTGGGCGTGGACGTGCTGATCAACCGGCTCAACCGCCAGTACCGCAGCATCTTCATCCTCTTCGGCCTGCTGGCCGGTGCCCTGTTCACCGGCATCATTGCCACGCTGGGCGGTACCTTCGTATGGGAGAACGGCGCCCACTACGCGAGCTTCCAGGCGCTGGGCCTGGATACCGGCGACCTGCCCGAAGGCCCGACCACACCCGACTTGGAATGGCCCACCTGGATCGTCTACGCCGTGGTGCCGGTGGGCTCGGCGCTGATGTGCTTCCGCTTCCTGCAGGTGGCTTGGGCCTTCAAGCTCACCGGTGAACTGCCGCACCACGACCACGGCCATGTCGACGGCCTGGAAGAAGGAGCGGCGCTGCCAGCGCCGGGGGACGAAGACGCGATCTACCGCATGCGCGACGACTTGCATCCGCGCGACATGCCCGGCGGCGTGGACCGAAGGAGCCAGGACGTGGGCCCGCCCCAAGGCATGGCCGAACGCCGCCGCGCACCCGCCGCCCGCAACGCCAGCCAGACAGACAAGAAGCCATGAACGCCGCCCTCATCTTCGGCCTGCTGGTCGTGCTGATGCTCACAGGCATGCCGATCTCGATATCGCTCGGCCTGACCGTGTTGTCCTTCCTGTTCTTCCTGACCTCGGTGCCCATCGAGGCGGTGGCGCTGAAGCTGTTCACCGGCATCGAGAAGTTCGAGATCATGGCCATCCCGTTCTTCATCCTGGCGGGCAACTTCCTCACCCACGGTGGGGTGGCCAAACGCATGATCCGCTTCGCCACCTCGATGGTCGGCCATTTCCACGGTGGCCTGGGCCTGGGCGGCGTGCTGGCCTGCGCGCTGTTTGCCGCCGTCTCTGGATCGTCGCCGGCCACGGTGGTGGCCATCGGCTCGATCCTGCTGCCGGCCATGGTGAGGGCCGGCTTCCCCAAGCGCTTCGGCGCCGGCGTCATCACCACCTCGGGTGCCCTGGGCATCCTGATCCCGCCGTCCATCGTGATGGTCATGTACTCGGTGTCCACCAACACTTCGGTGGGCGCGCTGTTCATGGCCGGCGTGATACCCGGCGTGGTGCTGGCCTTGATGCTGGGCTTGACCACCTGGTACCGCGCGCGCAGCAACAACTACCCGCGCCTGCCCAAGGCCAGCTGGGCCGAACGCGGCAAGGCCTTCCGCGAATCCGTCTGGGGCCTGGCGCTGATCGTCATCGTGATGGGCGGCATCTACACCGGGATGTTCACGCCCACAGAGGCGGCCGCGATGAGCGCGGTGTGGGCCTTCATCGCGGCGGTCTTCATCTACAAGGATCTGAGCCTGAAGGACGTGCCGCGCGTGCTGCTGGCGTCGGCCAACATGAGCGCGATGCTGCTGTACATCATCACCAACGCGGTGCTGTTCAGCTTCCTGATGACGCACGAGAACATCCCGCAGGCCATGGCCGACGCGATGATTGGCACCGGCGTCGGGGTGATCGGCTTCCTGGTCATCGCCAACGTCCTGCTGCTGGCCGCCGGCAATTTCATGGAGCCGTCGTCGATCGTGCTGATCCTCGCGCCGATCCTGTTCCCGATCGCGATGAAGCTGGGCATCGATCCGGTGCACTTCGGCATCATCATGGTCGTCAACATGGAAGTCGGCATGTGCCACCCGCCGGTGGGCCTGAACCTGTACGTGGCCTCGGGCATCACCAAGATGGGCATCACCGAGCTCACCGTGGCCACCTGGCCGTGGCTGCTGACGATGCTGGTGTTCTTGGTCATCGTCACCTACTGGCCCACGATGTCGATCTGGCTGCCACAACAACTGGGGATGATCGCGGTCAGGTAGACGCGCTTCGGCTACGCGGCCACAGCCCGCGCAGCCGGTCGCGGATGCGCCGCTTGCGGCCCATGAACACCAGGTACAACAGCGGCACGACGTACAAGGTCAGCACCGTCGAGAAGGTGAGCCCCCAGACGATGCTGGCCGCCACCGGCCCCCACAGCAGGCTCTTGCCCCCGATGCCGATGGCCAGCGAGAGCAGGCCGCCGACGGTGGTGGCCGACGTGATGATGATCGGCACCACGCGCCGCCGGGCCGCCCACACGACGGCGTGCAGCGTGCCCATGCCGCCTGTGCGGCGCTCGTTCGCGGCGTCGATGAGCACGATGGCGGAGTTCACGGCGATGCCCGCGAGCGCGATCACCCCGTACAGCGTGAACAGCGACAGCGGGTTCTGCGTCAATGCGAGGCCGAAGGTCACGCCGGTGAAGGCGAGCGGCACCGACACCAGGATCATCATCGGCTGCCAGTAGCTCACGAACTGCGTGGCGAGGATCAGGAAGATCAGGCCCACGCCGAGCGCGAACAGCACGCCCATCGCGTCGAGGCTCTCCTGGATGTCTTCGAGCTCGCCGGAGAACTCGAGGTCGACGCCCGGGTGCTGCAGCCGCAGCGCCTGCCAGGCCTTCTGCACCTGCTCATTGGCTTGTTGGGTGTTGACGGTCTGCGGGTTGTCCTTGGGATCGTCGAGGCTTGCCTCGACCGCGATCGTGCGCCGCAGGTTGTAGTGGCGGATGAAGCCCTTGCCTTCTTCCACGCGGGCGCTGAGCAGCGCCGACAGGCGCGTCACCTGGCCGTTGGGCAGGGTCAGCGGCTCGGCGAGCAGCGCGGCCGGGTCGTCACGCAGCCGGTCGGGCGCGCGCACCCGCACTTCGATCTTGTCGCCTTCCTCGCGCGTGAAGGCGACGATCTCGCCGTCGACCTGGATGCGCACCAGCCGCGCCAGCTGGGCCGCGTCGAGCCCGGCCTTGCGCACTGCATCGAAGTCGAAGTTCAGCACCATCTTCGGCCGGCCGGGTACGTCGTCGTCGGTCACGTCCTTGCTGCCGGGCACCTGCGCCACCAGCTGCTTGACCGCATCGGTGGCGCGGCGCAGCGCCTCGTAGTCGTCGCCACGCACCTTGATGTTGATCGGCTTGCCCGCCGGCGGTCCCCCCGACAGCAGCGTGAAGGTCTTGCGCCCGGGTCCCGGCAGCGATTCGATCTCCGCGCGCATCGCCTCGACGATGGCGACCACTTCGCGGCCGTCGCCGCGCGGGTTGAGCGACACAGACACCTGCCCGTAAGGGTCGCCGTACACCGGCTCGGTGTCGGTGAACTTGAGGCCCGCGACCGCCTTCACCGAGCGCGCTTCGCCCGGCTTCAGGTGTTTGCGCACGGCCCGCTCGACCGCCTCGGCTTCGGCAAGCGTCTGCTCCAGCGTGGCCTGCGAGGGCATGTCGACGTTGACGAAGAAGATGCGCATCGCGTCGAAGGCGAAGAACTGCACCTTCACCAGGCCGCCGGCGAACATCGCCACGGCGCCGGCCACGAGCAGCACCGCGACCACGAGCGACCAGCGCGCGCGGCGCAGCACGAAGGCGAGCGTCTGGCCGTAGAACAGACGCAGCTTGCGGTTGAACTCGTTGCGCCAGCGCTGCGAGCGCGAGGCTGAGTCGAGCTTGAGCCCGATCGCCAGCACGTGCGCCGGCAGCATCCAGAAGGCTTCGCAGATGCTGATCATCAGCGCCAGCGTGACGACGAAGGGAATGACGAACATGAACTTGCCGACGATGCCCGGCAGCAGCATCAGCGGCAGGAAGGCCGCCATCGTCGTGACCACCGAGGCGAGCACTGGCTTGAAGACCTCGGCCACGCCTTCGACCGCGGCCTCGAACACCTGCGCGCCGCGCTCGATCCTGTAGTAGATCGCCTCGACGACGACCACCGCGTCGTCGACCAGCATGCCGAGCGCGATCACGATGCCCAGCAGCACCGAGATGTTGAGCGTGTAGCCGAGCGCGCTCAGGATGGCGAGCGTGCCGGCGAGCGAAAACGGGATGCCGAGCGACACCAGCACGCCGACGCGCCAGCCGAGGAAGAGCCAGCAGATGGCCAGCACCATCAGCAGCCCGAACAGCGCGTTCGACTCCATCACGCCGATCGCCTCGCGCGTCGGCACGGTCTGGTCGTCGCTCAGCATCAGCTGCAGCCCTTGCGCGGCGAGCGCCGGGTTGTGCTGGGCGATGTACTCGCGCAGCCGGTCGACCAATTGCAGCGTGTTGGCGTTGGCCTTCTTCGTCACCGCGTAGCTGATGGCGGGCCGGCCCTCCATGCTCGCGAGTTGGCTCGCCGGCGCGCGCGCTCGCTCGATGCGCGCCACGTCTCCGAGGCGCGCGGTGGCGCTGGGCCGGGTGCGGCTCGCCACCGGCAGCGCGGCCAGCGTCTCGGGGTCGGTCATGATGCCCTGCGCGGTGACGGACCAGGCGCCGCCGCGGGTCTTCAAGGTGCCGGCCGAGGTGTCGCGAAAGACGCTGCGCACGGCATCGGCCACGTCGGTGGCGCTCAGCCCGCGCGCCACCAGCGCCGCGTTGTCGGGCGTGATCAGGAGCTCCGGGTCGCGCAGGCCGGAGGCGAACACCTGGTCGATGCCGTTCAGGCCCTCGAGGTCGAGCTTGATGGTGCGCCCCATCTGGCGCAGCGTCTCGTCGTTGGCCTGGCCCAGCAGAAGCAGCGTCGCGGTGGGGAAGCCGTTGGAGGTGGTGATCTCCAGCACCCGAGGATCGTGGGCCTCGCTCGGCAGCTCGGTGTTGGCCTTGTTCTGCAGCTCGCGCCGCAGGTCGGTGACGCGCTTGTCGAAGGTCGCCGCCGAGATCTCGCGAAAGCGCACCAGGATGCTGGAGACGTTCTCGCGGCTCGTGGACACCACGAAGCGCAGGTCGGCGAC
>CAJPFZ010000653.1 GCA_905339355.1 Burkholderiaceae bacterium | reverse complement strand
CTGCTGTTTCGATGCCCCGTACTGTGGCCCTGTGTTATGTGCGCCTGTCGCTCACCCGCGATGAAAGTGACCTCAACAGCCCCGAACGCCAGCGGGCCAACATTCAAGCCGAGTGTGACCGCCGCGGCTGGACGCCCGAATGGTACGAGGATGTGGAGGGACACAAGTCCGGTGCCAAGGAGGACAACCGCCCCGGTTGTCTGGCCCTCAAGGCCCGTCTGAGTGACCCTGATGTGGCGGCGGTGGTCGCCAACGACCTCTCACGACTGCATCGTAAGGGTTGGCGGGTGGGCAGCCTGCTCGATTTTCTGGAACAGCATCAGGTGGGGTTGGTGCTGGCGGCTCCGGGACGAAACCTCGACTTCTCAGGGGCAACGGGCAAGATCAACACCATGCTCATGGCCCTGATGGACGAATACTATGCCGCCGATACCGCGCAGAAACAGCTTGACAGCATTCGTCACCGACGGGGCAAAGGGATCATTGTGGGCCCCATCCCCTTTGGCACGGTGCGGGGCAAAGACCGCTACCTGAAACCTTCAACGGAGGGTATCTGGCTGCTGCCTGACGGACAGGCGCTGCTTGGTGAGCAGGGGGATCAACCCCCACAGGAAGGCGCGCTCTGGCGCGGCTTCTTTGAGGCGGCCAGACGCTGCCTAGAGCTGTACGCGGGGAACGTGGGCGGGCGGCGCAAGATCGCGGAGCTGCTCAACCGCGAAGGTTACCGTTTTCGGGATGGGGATGGGCAGGTGGCCCTGTTCAGTGACGATGATGTGCGCCGGGTCAGCCTCAACTGGGTCGAATATGGCGGTGCCGTCCTGCCCGGACGTGCGCGCAGCCGCCGCGCCTCTGACCTCGATGTGGAGCAGGTCAAACTCAACCCGGAGCGGGCAGTGATGGATGTGGCGGTGTGTTATCAGGTGGGCTTGGTCTGGCAGCAGCGCACCCGCGCCAGAACCACCCCGGATCACGGGGTGCGCACCGATGCCGCCGTCTATCCCCTCTCCCGGCTGTTTTACTGCGCCCACTGCGAACGGGCAGCTCAAGAGGCGGGGGATAGTTCACGCCGCGCCTACCTGACCGGCAAGACCGGAAACAAACATGAGTCCCGCCGTTACCGCCACAACACCGAACGCACCTGCGCGGCCAAACATCGTTCGGTCAATGCCGAAGTTTTGGAGCAGGACTTCCGGCGTATCCTCGAAGGGATTGCGGTGCGTGAGGAGGCTCTGCCGCTGCTGGTGCAGGCGGTTGAGCATTTCACCCGCGACAACCGTCAGGAGGAGCGCAAAAACGCGATTCAAGCGGAGATCGCTTACTGGCGGCAGCGCGCCCA
>CAJPFZ010000652.1 GCA_905339355.1 Burkholderiaceae bacterium | reverse complement strand
CGCGGCCTTGCAGGCCACCGGCAACAACATCTCCAACGCCAACACCAAGGGCTACTCGCGGCAAACCGTGGAACTCGAGGCAGCCGGCGGCCAGTTCAGCGGCGCGGGCTTCTTCGGCAAGGGCGTGAACGTGACCACGGTCGCGCGCGCGCACAACGTGTTCCTGACCCGCGAAGCCGCCAGCTCGCGTGGCTTCGCCGCCGCCGACGCCACGCGCTCGGTACAGCTCAAGCGCCTGGAACTCGTGTTCCCGCCCGGCGAAGCGGGGGTGGGGCACGCCAGCGGCCAGTTCCTCAACGCCTTCGTCGACGTGGCCAGCCGGCCGCAGGACCTTGCCGCGAGGCAGGTGGTGCTGGGGCGTGCCGCCGACGTGGCGTCGCGCTTTCGCGCCGCCGGCACGCAGCTCGACACGCTGCAGGCCAACGTGAGTTCGGACCTGAAGGCTGCCGTCGCCACGGTCAACACGCTGGCCCAGCGCGTGGCCGACATCAACGCGCAGATCACGCTCGCACAGGGTTCGGGCCACCAGCCCAACGACCTGCTGGACCTGCGTGACCAGCTGATCAGCGACATCAGCGCACAGGTTCAGGTCACGACCATCGCGGCCAGCGACGGCTCGATGAGCGTCTTCATCGGCGGCGGTCAACGCCTCGTGCTGGGCGGCGAGGCGTCGACGCTCGCGACGATGACCGACGAATACGATCCCGCCAAGCTGCGGCTGGCGCTGAGCGATTCGAGCGGCGTGCATCCGCTGCCCGACAACCTCGTCACCGGCGGCGCCGTGGCGGGCCTGCTGCGCTTCCAGCGTGTCGACCTGGCCGACGCGCGCAACCTGCTCGGGCAGATGGCGGTGTCGCTGGCCGCTGCCGTCAACACGCAGCAGGCGCTCGGTCTAGACCTCCGGCAGCCGCCGGGCGCGGGAGCACCGATCTTCGGTACCGGCTTCCCGCTCGTGCAGCCGTCCGACCGCAATGCGCTCGACGCTTCGGGCAACCCGGTGGCGTCGTATGTCGACGCGACCGGCGTGCGTGTGCCCTCGGTCGGCCTGACCATCACCGATGCGAGCCGCTTGCGCGCCAGCAGCTACGAGGTCCGGCCCGACGCGAGCACGCCGGGCAACTACCTCGTGACCCGCCAAAGCGACGGCATGCAGACGTCGATGGCGCCGGGCGGCGTCATCGACGGCTTCCGGCTCGACGTGACCGGCCCGTTGCCTGCGCCGGGCGACCGCTTCATGCTGCACCCGGTGGGGACCGCCGCGCTCAACATGCAGCGGGTGCTCGACGCGCCGGCCGGCATCGCCGCCGCTTCGCCCGTCACCGCGAGCGTTCCTGCCGGCAACACCGGCACGATGTCGGTGGCCAGCGTGCGGGCGGCGAGCACGGCGCTCGACCCGACGCTGACCGCGACCATGAGCTTCACCGACGACAACGGTGCCTACAGCTGGGAGCTGCGCGATGCGTCCAACACGCTCGTGAGCAGCGGCACCGGTGCCTGGGCGGCCGGGCAGAGCATCGACCTCAACGGCTTCGAACTCGAGCTGAACGGCGTGCCGCGCTCCGGCGACAGCGTGGTCGTGGCGCCCACCGTCTACACCTCGACCAACAACGGCAACGCGCGCGCGCTCACCGATCTGCGCGACGCGCTCATGGTCGCGCAGCCGTCCGGCAGCGGGGCGACGATCACCGATGCCTACGCGAACGCCATGACCGAGGTCGGCGTGCGCGTGCAAAGCGCCGGCATCTCGGCGGAGATGTCGGCCGCGGTGGCGCGCGATGCGCAGGCCTCGGTGAGCGAGAAGAGCGGCGTCAACCTCGACGAAGAGGCTGCGCGGCTGATCCAGTTCCAGCAGAGCTACCAGGCGGCGGCCAAGATGCTGCAGGTGGCGCAATCGATCTTCGACAGCCTGCTGCAGGTGGCGGCGCGCTGACCGCGAGCCGAACCGATGACGAGTCCGAACCAAGAGACGACACGATGAACCGCATCAGTACCGCCCATGCCTTCGACGCGCCGATGCAGCAGCTGCAGAAGCGCCAGACCGAGCTCAGCGAGATCCAGATGCAGCTGACGACCGGCAAGCGCGTCAACCGCGCGAGCGACGACCCGACCAATGCGGCGCGGGCCGAACGCGCGCTCGCGGGTCTGTCGCGCGTCGAGGCCGACAAGCGCAGCACCGAGGCGAGCCGCGCCCTGATGTCGCAGACCGAAGGCGCGCTCGGCAACGCCGGCGAACTGCTGCAACGCGCGCGCGAACTGCTCGTCGCCGGCGCCAACGGCACCTACGGCGACGCGCAGCGGCACGGCATCGCCACCGAGCTGCGCGGCATCCGGGAGCAGCTGCTCGCGGTGGCCAACCGCAGCGACGGCGGCGGCGGCTACCTCTTCGGCGGGCAGGGATCGTCGCAGCCGCCGTTCGTCGACGCGCCGGGCGGGGTGCAGTTTCGCGGCACTTCCGGCCAGGCGCAGATCGCCGGCCCGGAAGGGCTGCCGACCACGCTCGACGGCGGCTCGACCTGGCTTGCCGCGCGCAGTGGCAACGGCCAGTTCGAGTCGCGTGCGGTCACGAGCAATGGCGCCGCATGGATCACTGCCGGCAGCGTGGTCAACCCGGCGGCGCTGACCGGCTCCACCTACGACATCCAATTCGCCATGAACGGGACGCAGCTCGCCTACACCGTGCTGCGCGACGGCGTGGCCACCGCCCAGGCCGACGTGCCCCACGTCGCGGGCGCGACCATCGAGGTCGACGGCATGAGCGTCATGGTCAACGGCACGCCCGCGGCGGGCGACGTCTTCCAGCTGCGGCCCTCGACGCCGACGCTGAGCGTCTTCGACGTGCTCGACGAGGCGGTGCGCGACATGGCGTCCACCGGCAAGACGAGCACCCAAGTGGCCCAGGACGGGGTGATGAACCTGCGCGACATCGACCAGGTGATGACGCGGCTGCTGTCGGCACGCTCGGACGTGGGCGGCGTGCTCAACCGCATCGACGCCGTCACCGAAAGGCTCGATGAACGCCATCTGCAAGGCCAGATCGAGAAATCCAGCGCAGAAGATCTCGACATGGTGCAGGCCATTTCAGAGTTTCAGAACAAACAAAGCGGCTACGATGCCGCATTGAAGTCGTATTCGATGGTTCAGCGGCTGTCGCTGTTCCAGTACTTGAATACCTGATCCGTGTCAGCAGTCGGGAGCTTTGCACTTGAGTGACGCCATCCTCGGCCAGGTTGCCCTGGGCTATTCGCCGTTCATCGACCGCAACCGGTCGGTGACGGCGACCCGCCTGACGGTCTTTCCGCTCAAGCCCGATGCCGTGCTCGACGTGGCTCAGCTGCTGCAGGCCGTGGCGAGCGTCTGGCCGGCCGACGGCGGGCGCGTGTCGCTCAACGTGGCGAGCGAGAGCCTGCTGCACGACCTGATGAAGGCCGAACCCTCGACCAACATCATGATCGAGGTGCCGGCCTTCATGGCGGTCGACCCGGCCAACAGCGAGGCGCTGCAGGCGTTGCATGCCCACGGGAACGCGATGCTGCTCAAGGGCCGGCCGCTGAAGGAGCTGCCGCGCGAGGTGCTGCCCTGCTTCAAGTACTCGATCATCGACCTGGCCGATGATCGGCGCGCCACCGAAGGCAGCCAGGCGCCGGCGGGCATCTCCCGCACCATCACCCACGTGCAGGCCGGAGTGACGACCATCGCGCAGATGGAAGCAAGTTTCAACCGAGGTGCGGCCGCCGTGATCGGCTGGCCCATCGACGATGCCGTGAGCACGGCGTCGGCGACCGGCAAGCCGGCCGGCCAGACCGACCTGCAGGTGATCGTCGAACTGATCAACCGCGTGGACAAGCAGGAGCCGATCGACAAGCTCGAGGGCACGCTCAAGCGCGACCCGTCGCTCGCCTTCAAGCTGATGCGCTACATCAACTCGCCGGCCTTCGGGCTGTCGGTGGAGATCAGCTCCTTCCGCCACGCGATCATGATGCTGGGCTACCAGCGCCTGAAGCGCTGGCTGGCGCTGCTGCTTGCCACCGCAAGCAAGGACACCAACCTGAAGCCGGTGATGTTCGCGGCCGTGCGGCGCGGCCTGCTGATGGAAGAACTCGTGCGCGGCAGCGGCGACGATGAGATGCGCAACGAGATGTTCATCTGCGGCGTGTTCTCCCTGCTCGACCGCATGTTCAAGCAGCCGTTCGCCGAGCTGCTGCGCACCATCCCCGTGCCGCAGCGGGTCTACCAGGCGCTGGTCGACGGCAGCGGTCCCTACCAGCCGTACTTCGACCTGGTGAAGTCGGTGGAGGCGGAGTCGCTGTACGACTTCCAGAGCGCTGCCGACAACCTGATGATGAGCGTCAGCGAGATCAACCGCGCCGAGCTGCGCGCGCTCACGTCGGCGGCCGAGCTGGACTGAGCGTCGCGGGCGCATTCGAAGGCGCGTGCCATGAGGCCAGGTGAGTCGTGGGCGCAGGCCCAAGCGCTGCGCCAGCTCTTCGATCACTTGTCCGATGCCGTCGTACTGCTGGATCGGCGGGCGCGCATCAGCTTCGCCAACACCGCGGCGCTGCGCTTGCTCGGCTGCGACACCGGCGCCGGTGCCGAGACCCTTCGCGACACGCTGGGCGACGCCGCGGTGCGGTGGATCGAGCGCTGCGCCAGCGGCCCGCGCGGCACCCCGCCTTCGGCGCCGGACAGCCGGCTGCCTGACGGGCGCAGCGTGCAGCTCGCCTGGCAGCCGCTCGACGACCAGGTGGGTGCCCTGCGGCTGCAGTTCGGGCCGGCACCCGCACCGTCGGTCGACTCCGCGCTCGGTGTGGATGGGCCGGCTTCCCCGGACCTGGTGCAGGTGCTGTGGCGATCCCCGTTTCCCGCCACGCTGCAGGACGAGTCGTACCGGCTGGTCGACGTCAACCAGGCCTACGTCGAGTTCACCGGTTTTGCGCGCGAGCGGCTGATCGGCATCGACCCGCTGCAGCTGCAGCCCGAAGACGACCGCGACGGCAACCGCGCCGCGCGGCCACGCCTGCTCGAGGAGTTCCATCGCCAGGGCGTGCCGCCGCTCATCGAGCGCCGGCTGATCGACGCCAGTGG
>CAJPFZ010000651.1 GCA_905339355.1 Burkholderiaceae bacterium | reverse complement strand
TACACCTCGGCGACCGGCATGGCTTCGGCGATGCCGTTGCCCTGTCCGACGTCGCAGCCCAGCTCGATCAGCCGCTGCGCCTGTTCGCCCGACTCCACGCCTTCGGCGACGACCTTGCACCCGAAGGTCTCCGACAGGCCGATCACCCCCTCGACGATTGCCAGGTCCTGCCGATCGGTCAGCATGTTGTGAACGAACGAGCGGTCGACCTTCAGGAAGTCCAGAGGCAAGCGCTTGAGGTAGGTGAAGGTCGAGTAGCCGGTGCCGAAGTCATCGAGCGCGAAGCGCACGCCCAGTTCGCGGCACTCTTGCATCAGCGCGCAGGTGTAATCGACGTCGGCCAGGGCCGCCGTCTCCAGCACTTCGATGATGAGCCGCTGCCCGACCGGCGTGGTGTGGCGCGCGAGCAAGCCCGCCAGTCGCTTGGCAAACAGCGGCTCCTGCAGGTGGCGCGCCGAGATGTTGACGCTGACCGTCATGTCGAGTCCCAGGCGTTGCCACTTCGCCAGCTGATCGATGCCCTGTTGCAGCACCCAGTCGCCCAGCCGGGCGCTCAGGCCCGTGTGTTCGATCAGCGGCAGGAACTGCGCCGGCGCGATGACGCCGTGCTGCGGATGCTTCCACCGCAACAAGGCTTCCACACCGAGCACCTTGCCGAGCCGCATGTCGACCTTGGGTTGGTAGTAGAGCGCGAACTGCTCCGAATCGAGCGCGTCCTGCACCCGACCGAGCGCCTCGAAATGCTGTTCGGTGCGGCGGTCGTGCTCGGCATCGAAGAACAGGTAGCCGTTGCGACCGGCCTGCTTGGCGCCGTACATCGCGTGATCGGCATGGCGCAGCAGCGTGTCGGCGTCGGCCTTGTCGATCGGGTAGACGGTTGCGCCGATGCTGGCGGTGACGGAGACCGGCCCCGCACCGACGCCCAGCGCATAGGGTTGCGACACGTTGCGCATGACGCGCTCGACTGCGTGGCGGCCTTCTTCCAGCGTGGCCGTCCGCAGCAGCAGCACGAACTCGTCGCCGCCGAGCCGCGCCACGGTGTCGTCGCCGCTTGCCCAGTGGCGCAGCGAGCGGCGCAGGCGCTCGGCCAGCTCGACCAGGAGGCGGTCGCCCGCCTCGTGGCCGAAGCGATCGTTGACGGGTTTGAAATGGTCCAGGTCCAGGTAGCAGATCGTCAGCAGGAAGCCTTCGCGCTCGCTCGAACGCATCGCCTCGCGAAGCATCTGCGCCAGGCGTGAGCGGTTCGGCAGCCCGGTCAGCTCGTCGGTGTGAGCCTGGCGTTCGAGCTGCTCGCGCTGCGCCTGAGCCTGGGTGATGTCGGCCAGGGCGATCGCGTAAAAGCGCAGTTGCCCGGAAGAGGACTGCACCGCGGAGATGGTCACCTGCAGGGTGCAACTCTCTCCGCTGCGGCGGCGGTCGACGAATTCGCCGCGCCAGGTGCCGTTTGCCTGCAGGCTATCGCGCATGGCGGCTTGCTGACGCTCGGCGGCCGACCCGGTCGGGGCGGGTCGCATCATCGCGGGCACCGTGCCGAGCACCTCTTCGCGCGAATAGCCCGTGATGGCGCAGAAGGTCGGATTGACGTCGAG
The DNA here is from genome assembly GCA_905339355.1 of Burkholderiaceae bacterium. Lineage (GTDB taxonomy): Bacteria > Pseudomonadota > Gammaproteobacteria > Burkholderiales > Burkholderiaceae_C > Albitalea. Next base: position 2,817 of record CAJPFZ010000651.1, on the reverse strand, counting down.
CACGCGCTGGTTCGCGTCGGTGATCAGCAAGCCTTCGTGCAGATGCTGGAACAGCTTCGCCGACAGCTGGTAGCGCTCCTCCGCCGAGCGCTTCTCGCCAATGTCGCGCGCCGTGAGCAGGATGCGAACCGGCTCACTGTGGCCGTTGCGCTCTGCGACGATGGCATGGCACTCCAGCCACTTCCAGCTGCTGTCGCTGCACTGCATGCGGAACTCGGCGCGCACGTTGTCGCGGCCGCGTGCGCGCAGGCTCGTGAACGCCTCCTGGAGCTGCGCCTGGTCGTCTTCATGGATTCGGCCCCAGGCGGCTGTGAACGATGTGCCGAAGGACCGGGTGCTGTGCCCGAGCATGGCGAGCCAGCGCGGCGACAGCGTGAACTCGCCGGCGCTCACATCCCACTCGGCCATGCCGATCTGAGAGCTGTCGAGGGCCAGCTGGCGGCGTTCGTCGCCTGCTCGCAAGTCGGCAATGAGCGCCGTGAGCAGAAGAGGCGTCGCTGCCAGCGCGCACGCATAACCGGCAAGCAGCACCAGGCCTTGCGGCAGGTCGCCCGAGGGGAACGGTCCGTGTCCGTGAATCGTGGCCCACGCCGCGCCAGCGCTCAACAGCAAGGCCGTGAATGCGGCAGGAAACAGCCCTCGGCGAACCGCCAACCAGCACAGCATGAGCATCGGCACGAATATGAGGGGCGAGAGTCCACCCGCGGCCGCACCCGGGCGAAACGCGGCCCAGCCGCTTGCCATGGCGGCGACCATCAGCGACAGCGTGAGAACCCATCGCCGTCCTCCGAACGCCATGGCGAGTGCGTGGCGGGACAGCGCCAGCAGCGGCACGCCCACCAGCAGCACACCCACCGCATGGCCCAGCCAGCCCTGCCACCACGCCGCTGGCCACTGGGCTGGGCCCGTCATGCCGAGAACGGCCGGGAAGAGAACGTCACTGCTCGCCGTGAGCAGCGGGCCCGCCAGAACGCCGACCAGCGCGAACTGGCACACATCCACGTGCCGGTCGAGGCGAAGCCGCAATCCGAGGCGCCGAAGGCTCCACGCTGCCAGCAGCGGCCCCGCGGTCTGCCCGGCGGCGGTGCCCAGCGCCAGCAGTGGCGGCAGGTCCGATTCGATCGCCACGCCCAAGGCGGCGAGCGCAATCGCAGACCACAATCCCAGCCCCCAGCGAAGCATGGCGGCCAGCGCCACACCTGTCGGCAGCCAGGCCAGGCTCGCGCTCGCTCCCGGGGGCGTGATGGCAAGACTGAGTTTCGCAGCCGCATACACCCCGAGCGCGACCAAGCCCGTTCGAGCCAGCCATCGCAGAGACAAGACCGGGGGCTGGATCGTCACTGGCGGGTGCGGTAGTTGGAGTGTCGGCACGAAGCGGCTTGAAATCGCGGTCGAATGTAACGCTTTGCGACGAGAACGCTGCCGTGAAGCACCCGCTACCCCCCTGATCGAGGGCTTGGGGTGGACAGCATCTGGGGCTGGATGACGAGGCCGCCCGCAGGCGGCACGTGCTGGATCAGCGGCGGCGCCGCAGTCCCGTGCCTCTCGCTTTCACTTGACTGCGAACTCTTCTATCTTGCGACCCGAAGCGAGTGCGGCCCTCAGCCATTTCGGCTGCAACCCGCGGCCACTCCAGGTATCTCCGGTCGCGCTGTCGCGGTATTTCGCGGCAACCTTGCTGCCCTTGGCGGCGCCACCCGATTTGCCGGCGCTCTTTACGCTCAGGTCCGACACCGTCAGCCCATACTGGCTCATCAACGCCCGCACCTTTGAAATCGCGTCGGCCCGCTCCTGGCGGCGGGTGGTCTCGATTTCCTTTTCGAGGGCGGCCTTTCGATCGAGCAGATCTTGCAGAGATGGCATGTCGATTCCTTCTGTATTACAGCGATTCGCCGAACCGGCGACGCGCCGATTCTAATGACAGAGGGAATGCTGCGCCATCAGGAAACCCCGGAACAAACCTTCCCGGCTCGTCCCGGGTAGAAAACCAAACCGCGGTATCAGGAGCCGCTTGGGGGAACGTATCCGGCAGGCTGCTCCGCGCCTTGGCCGAAGAAGAATTGCTCCATCTGGCGCGCCAGATACTGCCGCGCGCGTTGGTCAGCGAGATTGAGCCGGTTTTCGTTGACGAGCATCGTCTGGTGCTTCATCCATAACTGCCAGGCCTCCTTGCTGATCTCGTTGTAGATGCGCTTTCCGAGTTCACCGGGATAGGGGGCGAAATCAAGGCCTTCGCCTTCTTTCTTCAGATAGACACATTGGACGGTGCGGGCCATGGATGCTCCTTAAGCGAGTTTCTTGACGAGAACCTGGGAACGCCGATCCCAGTTGTATTTGCGCTTGCGCGCCTCGGGCAGCCAGTCGGCGTCGACTTGCTGAAACCCGCGCTTGATAAACCAGTGCATCGTGCGCGTGGTGAGCACGAAGATGCTGTCCAAACCCTGCGATCTGGCGCGCTGTTCGATGCGCTTGAGAATGCGCTCGCCGTCGCCCTGGCTTTGGACCTGCGGCGAAACGGTAAGGGCAGCCATCTCGCCAGTGCGAGATTCCGGATAGGGATACAGCGCCGCGCAGCCGAAAATCACGCCGTCGTGCTCGATGATCGTGTAGTGGCCGATGTCGCGTTCGATCTCGGTGCGGTCGCGCTTGACGAGCGTACCGTCCTTCTCGAAGGGCTCGATCAGCTGCAGCACGCCTCCGACGTCGTCGGACGTCGCCTCGCGCAGGCTCTCGAGCTTCTCGTCGACGATCATCGTGCCCACGCCGTCGTGGGTGAAGGACTCGAGCAGCACCGAGCCGTCCACCGAGAATGGAACG
>CAJPFZ010000650.1 GCA_905339355.1 Burkholderiaceae bacterium | reverse complement strand
TCTATGTATTTTTTCGGAGTGCCCGGCGTAAGCGACAATGAGACGAGGAAGAAAAGCGGCTGGCCGCCCATTGCCGCTATGTCTGAAAGCGAGATTGAAAGGGCTTTCCTGCCCAGGAGAAAGGGCGACCCTGAGCCCCTTTTGAAATGGGTGTTCTCGATGAGGATGTCGGTGGTGACCAGAAGGGCGCTGGCGCCCTTCTGCACCGAAACGCTTGTGTCGTCGCCTATGCCCTTTATGAGGCGGCTGTGCCTGCCGCCGAACCGTTCGGCAAGGCTTTTAATGAGGTTGTCTTCCCCGAGCTTCTCGACGAGCATGCGCGGCCTTTCAGGGCCTCGCGTGCTTGCGGCCCGAAGCTTTCGACTTCACCTTGCTCGACGGCTTGGGCGTCGGGAGCTTGTGCTTCTTGAAGATGACCTTCAGGACGTCGTCCATGTGCTTGACGAATATGAAGTTGAGCTTTTTCCTTATGTCCTTTGGGATGTCCTCGATATCCTTCCTGTTCCTGTCCGGGAGGATTATGTTCGTTATCTTGGCCCTCAGGGCCGCAAGGCATTTCTCCTTCACCCCGCCTATGGGCAGGACGCGCCCGCGGAGCGTTATCTCGCCCGTCATCGCGACGTCCTTGTCGACAGGCGTCTGCGTGAGCGCGGAAATGAGAGAGGCCGCCATTGTTATCCCGGCCGAAGGGCCGTCCTTCGGGATGGCGCCAGAGGGCACGTGGATGTGTATGTCGAGGTCCTTGTAGAAGTCCGGCTTGAGCTTGAAGAGGTCGGCCCTCGACCTGGCGTACGAAAGCGCCGCGTGGGCCGATTCCTTCATGACGTCGCCCAGGTGTCCGGTCAGCGTGAGCTGCCCCTTGCCGTTCATTATGGTGGCTTCTATGTAGAGGATCTCTCCGCCCACGGGAGTCCACGCAAGGCCAGTTGCCACACCTACCTCGTCGACTTCCTGCTCGGCTTCCGCTATGAACTTGGGTATGCCCAGGAACTCCTGGACGACCTTGGGGTTCACGTTGGTGATGGCGGTCCTGCCGGAGGCGACCTTCTTGGCCACCTTCCTGCATATGGCCGCTATCTCCCTTTCGAGGTTCCTGAGGCCCGCTTCCCTCGTGTACTGGGAGATTATCTTCTTTACCGCCTCGTCCTGCATGGTGATGAGCTTTTTGGAAAGTCCGTGCTCCTTCACCTGCCTGGGGAGGATGAACTTCTTGGCTATCTCGAGCTTTTCCTCCTCGGTGTAGCCAGGGAGGTTTATGAGCTCCATCCTGTCGAGCAGCGGCTCGGGGATGGGGTCCGCCATGTTGGCGGTCGTTATGAACATGACCTTCGAGAGGTCGAAGGGCAAGTTAAGGTAATGGTCGCTGAAGGCGTAGTTCTGCTCGGGATCCAATACCTCGAGGAGCGCGCTCGAGGGGTCTCCCCTGAAGTCCATGCCTATTTTGTCTATCTCGTCCATCATGAAGACCGGGTTGTTGGTGCCGGCCTGCTTTATGCCCTGTATTATGCGCCCGGGAAGGGCCCCGACGTAGGTGCGCCTGTGGCCCCTTATCTCGGCCTCGTCCTTTATGCCGCCTAAAGAGATGCGCACGAAGTTCCTGCCCATCGCCTTCGCGATCGAGCGGCCGAGCGAGGTCTTTCCAACGCCCGGAGGGCCCACGAAGCACAGTATCGGCCCTTTTGTCTTGGGCTGGAGCTTTCTTACGGCGAGGTACTCGAGGATCCTTTCCTTGACCTTCTCCAGGTTGTAGTGGTCGGTGTCGAGCACCTTCCTGGCTTTTTCAATGTCTATCTGGTCTTTGGTCTGCTTTGCCCAGGGCAGGTCAACGAGCCACTCGAGGTAAGTGCGTATGAGAGCGGCCTCGGCCGCGTCCGGGTGCATCATCTCGAGCCTGTCGAC
>CAJPFZ010000649.1 GCA_905339355.1 Burkholderiaceae bacterium | reverse complement strand
TGCAGCACCGGTGCCTGCGCGTGCAGCGGATGGCGGCGAACGAAGGCGCCGAAGGTGTCGGCCGCGTCCTTCACGCGCTCCTGCTTGATGTAGAGCTCGCCCAGCTGCTGGTAGACGCGGAATTCGTAGGAGCGCCGCGCGTCGGAGTCGATGTAGGCGGGAATCGATTCGGCGCCCTGCAGGTTGGCAAGCGACAGGCTCGCCACGCGGAAGGTGTCTTCGACCAGCTCGCGATCGCCGCGCGACAGGTCGGAGAGTGCGTCGAGCGCGCCGTCGCTTTCGCGGTGGGCCACCGTCAGGTCGAGCACGCCGAAGAAGGGATGCAGCGCATCCTCGAGCCGACCCTGCTTGAACAGCGACCAGCCCTGCATGTAGAGCGCGCGCTGGTGATAGGCGCTGGCCTTGTCACCGGCCAGCACCGTCGCGTAGGCCTTCTCGGCCTGGGCGTAGTCACGGGTCGTGAACAGCAGCTCGCCGCGGCGGAAGTGGGCCTCGTCGCGGTAGGCCGTCGCCGGGTACTCGGCCACCAGCCGGTCCAGCGTCTTCAGCGCGGTCTCGAGTTCCCCGCCCTGCTCTTGCGCGCGGGCGAGCTGGTACAGCACACGGTCGTTGGACGGATCCTTGGGATACGTCGCGAGGAAGTCCTGGTAGCGCGCGATGGCGGCGCGGTAGTCGGGCCCGGCGGCGGCCTGGCCGCTCTCGCTGAGCTTGTCGGCGCTGTCCATCTCGAGGTCGCCGAGGCGGCGCATCGCTTCGGCGCGCTGCGGGGCGCGCGGTGCGATCTCGAGGAACTTGCGGTAGGCAGCGATCGCCTGCGATTCGCCGCCTGCGATGCCGCCGTCGCGTTCGACGATCACCTGGCGGCCGGCCAGCGCCTTCAGCGTCGGCTCGTTGTCGGGTGTGCCGGCCTTCTTGCTGGCGCAGGCGCCGAGCAGGCAGGCCAGGGCGACGAGGCTAAGGCTTGGCCGCATCGTCGCCTCCCTGGGCCACGCTGGCGCGGTCGTACAACTGCGCCAAGGCGAAACGTGCCTGCACCGTGTATTGCTGCAAGCGCTCCTTCTGCCGTGCCAGCTCGGCCACGGCGATGGCCTGCACCGCCTGCTGCTGCTCGTCGCCGAGCGCAGCCACCTGCGGGATCAGCGCCTTGATGCGCGGCTCGAGCGCCGCGATGCGCTTCGCAAAACGATCGTGGCGCGCGGGCTCGTCGTGCTGGGCCTGGGCTACCGCCGCGTCGCGCCGGCGCGCCTCGGCGAGCTGCGTGTCGGTGAGCGCCAGCGCCTTCTTCGATTGCCAGGCGCGCTCGGTGTGGTCATGTGCGAGTTGCCAGGTCATCGCGCCGGCGGCGAGCCGGGCGCGTTCCCTCGCCTGGGCCAGTTCCGGGTCGTTGCCTGCATCCTTGAGGGCGGCCTGCACCCGCGCCAGGCGCGCGAGCAGTTCGCGCTGCCGGTCGTCGGCAAAGGCGAGGCCATCGGCCGCCTGTTCGGCGGCGGCCAGTTCGGCGGCCAGCGCATCGCGCCGCTTCTGCATGGCCTCGATCCCGATCGCGCTGGCGCGTTCGCGCACTTGAGGCAGCCGCTCGGCATAGGCCCGCCGGCGGTTCTCCAGCATGTCGCCGAAGACGCCCAGGTTGTCCTGCCACTGCTGCAGGTTCCTGGCGAGGAAGCGCAAGTCGCGGAAGTTCTTGAAGGCCTCCTGGAATTCGTGCTGCGCCAGCACCTGCGAGAGGTGGCCGGCATGCGGCATCTCGGGCAGGTCGCGGATCGACCAGAACCAGCCCATCTCGTCGCCGGGGTTGTGCTGCAGCAGGCCGTCCACCAGCTTGCCGCTGCGGATCGCGGCGATCGATTCGTCCAGGCTCTGGCTCTCGCGCTCGAAGGCCGTGATCGCCTCGGTGTAGCGCGCGAGCGACTGGCCGAAGGCGCCGAGTTCGGCGTAGGCATAGGGCACCGCGATGCGCGCTTCGAGCACCGCCGAATCGCTCACGTCGCGCTGCGCGAGCTCGGTCCACGGCACGAGCGCGAGCTTCGGCTCCTTCAGCGCCGCCGCGGCCCAGCCGAAGCCCAGCAGCGCCTTGTTGGCATGCAGGCTTTCGAGCCGCACGCGCTCGAGGTAGCCGCGTGCCGCCTCCGCCCGGTTGTCTTTCAGCGCCGCGAAGCCGAGCGCGACGTTGGCTTTGTCGCGCAGGCTGCGCAACTCCTCGTTCTCGGCCGGCGCACGGCCCAGTTCGTCGAGCAACGCGCTGCCGCGCGCGGTGTCGCCGCTGCGCACCAGCGCCACGCCGAGGTTGAAGCGGGCGTAGCGGCTGGCGTTCTTGCTCGCCGCCATGCCGCCGAGCAGCTCGGCCGCACCGGCGTGGTCGCCGCGCGCCATCAGCAGGTTGGCTTGCAGCAGGCCGCGTTCTTCTTCCAGCTCCGGTGGCAGGTTCTTTTCTATGCGGGCGATCGCGTCTTCGGCTTCGGTGAGGTAGCCGCGCTGGTAGCGGATCTTGGCGAGGTAGAACCATGCGCGGTCGCGCACGGGCGGTGCGGCGCCCTTGTCGATCAGCTGCGCGAAGATGCGCCCCGCTTCGCCGTGCAGGCCGTACGAGAGCAGCATGCCGCCGCGCAGCACTTCGGCCTCGTCCGCATGCTTCGGCACCCGCTCGAAATGCTGCGACACCATCAGCGAGGTGATCGACGTGAAGTAGCGGTCCTGGAAGAAGTGGAACAGCGTGTCGCCGTAGTGCGGGTCCTGGATGACCGGGGCCGCGGATGCCTGCGCGGCGGCGAAGAACGCCATGACCGCCATGCGACGCAACCCCCGAAGCGGCCGCCGCGGATTCGGCGTTGCCGGTCCGCGGGGGCCCTTCGATACCTCAGGGTGAACGGGCCTCCCTGGATGGAGAGCGCCGAAAGCGCTTCGGGGGTCGGGCATCACCACACCTTGACGTCGAATTCAGGCTGCAGCTTGCCGGCCGAGTCCTTGATGCGCAGCTCGATGTACTTGGCATCGGTGCCCTTGTCGAACTTGATCGTCGTGCCGCGCTTGTAGTCGCGCTCGTGGGGGCCCTTTCCGGTGAAGAAGGCAACGATCTCGTGCTCGCCGGCGCGCAGGTTGCCGAGGTAGACGCGCTGCACACCGCCGCGGTGCAGCGCCTGCACTTCGAGCGGTGTGTACAGGTAGTTGGTGACGACCTTGTCGTCGAGCTTCACCTGCACCGAGTCGAGTTCGAACAGCTTGCCCACGTCCATCGAGACGAACAACGCCACCTGCGTGCTGGCCGGGAACAGCAGTTCCTCCTCGAGCACCAGCAGGTCGCGGTTGAGCTGGATGACGTCGAGCTTGGCCTGCTGGATGCGTGCATCGAGGCCGGCACCTGCCGCGCTCGCCGCGGCGGCGGGTGCTGCCGCGGCCGGCTTTTCGTCGGCGGCCCAAGCCGCCGGCATCGCCACGGCGGCAGCGAGCATCCAGCCGGCGATCGTGGTGAAAGGCTTGAACATGGTGGATGCCTCTTTCGTCGTCAGTAGGTCGCGGTCACGTACAGCTGCAGCACGTTCGCGTTCATCGAATAGTCGCGGCCGTTGCGCACGTCGGTGAAGTCCTTGAACTTGAACTGCACCAGTTCGTAGGCGCCATGGGCCTTGATCTCGTACTGGCCCGGCACGCGCTTCCAGCTGTAGGTCAACCGCCCGCCCAGCCCGAGGCTGTTGAAACTGCCGAGCTGGCGATTGCGCGTCACGTACAGCGTCTCCACGCTCGCGTTGTCGCTGTAGAAGAGCGCGCGCTTTTGCGTGTGCAGCCGCACGAACCCGTCGGCCAACCAGCGCTCGCCCGCGTAGCGGCTGTAGCCGAGCTCGCCGGTGTGCGCCTTGATCGCCCAGGTGTCCCAGAAGTAGCGGTATTCGGCACGCATCGCGTTGCGCGCGCCGAGTTCGCCCACGGCGCGCAGCTTGAGCGCGCGCGAGGTGCGCGTGCGCGGCAGCCGCTCCGGGATCGCCGCGCCGAAGACCCGCGCCACGCGGTAGGGGCTGCCGAGGTAGCCATCGTCGGAGACCGCCTCGAAGTTCAGGCTCGCGATCCAGCTCGGCGTGAGGATCTGCGTCACGCCCGCGCGGTACTGCCAATGCTTGACCGTGTCGAAGAAGCCGATGCCCTTCTGCCCTACCTTGTCCGACGCTCGGGTGTAGCCCAGCGCCACCGTCGTCATGCCGCCGAACATCTCCTGGCTCACGTCGATGCCGAGGCTGCTGGCGGTGTAGTCGGGCTCCTTGCTGTTGGAGCCCGACAGCGTGATCTGCGAGTCGCGCACCACGTAGTCGGCGCCGAAGCCGTATTCGGTGCGCTTCTCCTTGTAGGGGCTCGCGGTCGTCACCACGTCGATCGACGCGCTGCTGACCGAATCGACGTAGTACGAGCCCGAGAGCGACACCTTGTCGGCGATGCTCTTGCGCACCAGCAGCGCCGGCCCCGATGCCCGCAGCCCGCCGCCGTCGTAGACGTGGATCAGCGCCTCGGCGCTGTCTTCGGGCAAGGTGACGGCGCGCGCGCCGCTGGCCGCCAGCACGCCCCCGGCGAGGCCGGCCAGGCCAGCGATCGCGCGCAACACGCGCCGCCATGGCCGCGCCCACTGCACTGCCAGCTCACTTGCAGCCACAGCCGCCTCCTTGCACGCCTGTGGCGCCACGCGACGCCTCGCGCACGTCGCGCACGTGTTCACGGTGCTTGTCGGCCAGCGCGCCGCCCGACATCCTCATGATCGGATCGGCCAGCCGCTCGCGTTCGTAGGGCTTGACCCAGGGCTCCACGTTGGCGCAGCCCGACAGCGCGGCGCCCAGCAGCAGCGCGGCCAGCGTCACGGCCTGTCTCGAGATTCGGGTGGCGTTCATTCCTTCAGCAACTCCCGGATCTGCTGCTCGTAGGTCTTTTCGACGCCATCGCGGAAGCCGCGGTGGATGTAGCGCACCCGGCCGTCGCGGTCGATCACGATGGTGGCCGGCATTGCGCTCATGTCGTACAGGCGGCTGACCTTCTTCTCGCTGTCGAGCAGCACGGGGAACTTGACGCCGAGCTTGGCCGCGAGCTCGGTCGCGACACGCGCGTCTTCGTCGATGTTCACGCCGAGCAGCTGGAAGCCCGAGCTGCGGTACTTCTCGTACAGCCGGTTCAGGTGCGGCATCTCCTGGCGGCATGGCCCGCACCAGCTGGCCCAGAAGTTCACCAGCACGACGTGGCCGCGCTGCTCGTGCAGCCGCAGGTTCGGGCCGCCCATCGTGCGCAGCGTGAAGTCCGGCGCCAGCGCCGACGGCGTGACCGCCGGCACCGCCGCGCCGGCGGCGAGGGCGAGCATGGCAGCGGCGAGCGCGCGCAGCGCCGAGGCGAATGGGGGTTGGAAAGGCATCCGCATCGTGGCCCCTTCAGAAGTAGTACGACAGGCCGCCGGTCAGCTCGAGGTTCTGCGTCGTCTCGCGCTTGCCGAGCAGGTCGATCGAGAACACGTGGTCGCGCATGTCGACCTGCAGCGCCCAGCGGTCGGCCAGCAGCAGCCGCATGCCGAGGCCGAAGTTCACCGTCTGGCGCCGCTGGTCGTTGAACTTGGTGCTGCCCACGCCCGCGATCAGGTACACCGCCGTCGCCTTGGCGCGCCGGCTGCCGATGAACACCTCGCCCGGCAGCACGTTCACGCCGGCCGACACGTTGTAGTAGCTCAGCGTCTCCTTCTCGTTCGGGAAGATGCCGCCGGGCAGCACCTGGCGGAACGACTCGTCGGTGACCCGCGTGGCCGCATAGCGAGCCTCGACGAAGACGTCTTCGCTGATGTGGTAGCCCGCCTTCAGCCCGGCGATCGCGCTGGCGCCGAAGTTCTGCGTCGCGTAGGTGCCGGCGAACACGCCAATCTCGAAGTCCTTGGACGGAAACCGCGGCAGCTTGACCTCGCGGCGCTCCACCTCCGGCACGATGACCTGCTCGTTGGCCGGCTTCTGCGTCTGCGCCGGGGCCGCCGTCGACACGATGGCAAGCACGGCGGCCGAGAGTGCGAGGACGAATGTCTTGGGGATGTGCATGGTGGCGCGTCAGAAGAAGAACGAGAGGCCGGCGGTGAACGCCTTGTATTCGGCGCTGCGGTCGTCGGCGATGAAGGCGGTGTAGATCGTGTAGTCGGCGCGCAGCACGAAGCGCTCGCTCAGGTGGTAGCGCACGCCGATGCCGGCGTTGGCGAGCTTGGCGTCGGTGAGCAGCGCGCCGACCAGGCTCTGGTTCGGGAAGTTCCTGAACTGGCCGAAACCGAGCGAGAAGAACGGCGACAGGCGCTTGTCGGACCACGGCTCGGCGACGAGGTTGACGTGCCAGAAGTTGCTGCCCGAGTACAGGCCCTGCACCTGGCCGAGATCGCCCTCCAGGCTCAGCGTGTCCGACAGCTTGAGGCTCGTCCACAGCTTGAGCATCGGCTCCGACTTGAAGCGGCCCCAGGCGGCGCCGAGCTGCACGCGGCGGTTGAGGTAGTCGTCGAGCACGAGGTCGCGGAAGGTCTTGCGCCCACCCGCCTCGGTCAGCGTGGTTTCGAGCTGGGTGCGGTTGACCCAGCCGAGCTTGTCGTCGGACGTGCGCACCTTGTACCAGTCGGTGTGGCGCAGCTCGATGGTGATCCACTCCGCCTTGGCCGCCACATGGAAGACCGGGTAGCCGCGTCCGGGACCGGTGCGCAGCTCGATGTACGGATCGGTGATCTGCACACGCTCGATGCGCAGCTGCGCTTGCACGGGCAGCGGCAGCGCGGCGAGCAGGCCGGCCGCCGCGCAAATGCAGGCCAGGCTGCGCAGCACGCGCAACCAGGCCGACTGCAATCGATCGTGGATCATTGGGTGTTGCACGCGCCGGTTTCGGGGTCCGGCGGCGTGAACATGCTGTTGGCCGCGGTGCTGAATTCGTCCTGCCCTTCAGGCATCGGCCGCGTGATCCAGTACTGGATCAGCCGCACGTTCGGGTCCTGCGTGTCGTGGAAGATCAGGCCGCCGCCGTGCAGCACGTTGAGCAGCATCGGCTTGGTGAGCAGCCGGCTCTGCAAAGGCGCCCCGAGGAATACCTCGCCCTGCGACGAGTAGAAGTTCTTGTACATGTCGCTGGCACGGATCACTTCCGGCGTGTTGGCCGGGTTGCTCATGTCCACCGGCTGCGCGGCGGGCTGCACGCGGAAGGCGCCTCCCGTGCCGTTGGTGTTGTCGTGGCAGCCGGAGCCGGCGCAGGTGTTGGTCGAGACCACGCCGTTGATCTCGATCTGCAGCTGGGCCAGAAAGATCGGGTTGATGCACTTCTGGAAGTAGACGAACGACAGCTTCTGGCTCGACGAGGCCGGCGGCGGGTTGTTCACGACCGGCGGGTTGCCGAGCGGATTGCCGCCCCCGCCGCAGCCGGCGAGCCCGATCGCGCCGGCACACAGGCCGGCCGCGGTCCACAAGGCAGTTTTCAGTCTCATTGGCAGGCGCTGGCGATCCAGTTCGCAATCGTGTTGTAGGCGGCGCTGCCGGCGGGCAGGATCGCCGCCGTCTGCCCCACCGCTCCGGCGGGATGCGGCACGGTCGACGGCCGGCTCAGCAGGTAGTTCGACGCCGCGTTGCAGGTGTCGGAGACCATCGCGAGCGTGGCGTTGAAGTCGCCCTCGGGGCTGCCGGTGAGCACGTAGCGGTTGCCGCGGAAGCTCGCCGCCGCCGGCGTGGTGGGATCGGTGCCCACCGCCTGGTGGCAGCTCGCCGCGCAGGTCGAGCGCAGGATCGGCTGCACCTGCGCTTCGAAGGTGGCCTGGCTCAGCGTGCCGATGCTGCGCACGCCGCTCGCGCCGTCGAACGGATTGTTGTAGTACTGGCCGCCGAGGTCCATCCATTCGGCGAGCAGCCGCTTCTCGGCCGCGTTGAGCATGGCCGCGTGGTTGGGCGCCGTGTTGGGCGGGTTCGGATGCGCGGTGCGTGCGGCGGCGCCGGCGAGCAGCGTCTCGCCGAACAGAATCTCGGTGAGCCGGCTCTTGCGCGCCTGCCCCGCCGTGTTGGCGGCGCCCGAGCTGGTTTCCACGAGCGGCGCGCCGCGTTCGATCATCACCACGCCGTCGCGGATGCGCGTCACCGGCTGGCCGTTGGCGTCGAGCAGCGGGTCGCCGAGCAGCAGCTCCTCGTAGGAGGTGAGCCGGCCGGTGCCCGCCGTGGTGCCGCGCAGGTCGAGCCGCGCGGTGTCGGTGTGGCAGCTGATGCAGGTGTTGGCGCCGCGGTTGCGCGACCACAGCGGCTGGATGTGCTCCGGGTAATTGATGACGCCGTCCACCGGCGCGGGGGTCGCGAGGTTGTCCGCAGGATTGGCGTTGCCGGTGTAGCGCAGCGAGATCGCCGCGCGTGCGGTGACACCCGCGCGGCTGGTGTCGGCCCACACGTCCGAGGAGACCGGGTCGGGCGTCAGCGACAGCGCCGAGGCCTCCAGCCGCGTGCGCAAGCCGGCCATCGTCTCGCCCGACTGGTGCGACGCGATCCACGACGGCAGCAGCGAGGGCGGCATCGTGTTGACGATCGACCCCGAGTTCAGCGCGCCGCCACGGCGCGGGCTGTGGCAGCCGTCGCAGGTGCGGCGCTCGCCGGGGCGCACCTGGATCCAGTTGGTGTGGGTCTGGAAGGCGCGGCCCTGCGCGTCGACGATGGCGAGCGCCAGCGGGATGTCGGCCGGCACGCGCAGCTTGAACGAACCGTCGGGCTCGACCGGCGCGTAGCCGATGATCTGCTGCTGCTCGAACTCGGTTTCTCCGATCGCGCTGCGCAGGCCCATCATGCTGGCCGGTGGCGGAATCGCCCGCGTGGCGCGCACGAAGCGCACCGGCGCGCAGTGGTAGGCGGGGTCGGCCGGATCCTTGATGCGCGCCAGATCAGCCACCGAGGGGCGGGTGTCCAGCGGGTCGCTGGGCGCCACCTGCGCGATGCCCACGGCGCAGCCGGCGGGGCGGTCGGCGTCGGTGAGCATCGGCTCGGCCATGCGCTGCAGGCCGTCGGTGTCGTAGACGCTGCGCACCTCGATCAGCGCCATGTTCTGCGCGGCGAGCTGCGGATCGATGTTGGTCGGCTCGGTGGCGTTGGGCTCGCTGCGCGGCTGCAGCGCCACCGGGTCGGTGTACATGAAACCCGCCGGCGGCGCGGCCACGATGAGCCAGCTCTGGTCGGTCGGATTGAACATGTAGATCGCGTAGGCGGCCGGCGCGTCGTCGCGCAGCGGGTCGGCGGCAGCGTCGGCGGCGAGGCGGTTGCGGTCGCCGAGCGGCGCGAGCTGCTCGTCGGTGTAGTTCGCGCAGGGCCTGACCACGCCCTCGTCGGTGATCTCGCAGGGCCGGAACGCCACGAGCACGCGGTTGGTGCCGTCCCACAGCGGGTACGGCGTCGTCACGCGGCCGAAACGCGACGGGCCCATGCCCATGTTCAGCGGCTTGTCGTCCGGGGTCGGCTGCGCCTGGCCGCCTTGCGCGGGCACGCTGGTGCTGGCCGGCGTGTTGTTCTCGGAGTAGTTGGCGGCGTCGATGAACATCAGCGCGCCGCCTTCCTGCGTGCGCGACAGCGGCATCAGCGAGGACGCCACGAAGCCTTGATAAGGCCCGTTCGGGTCCATCTCGCGCGGGTGCAGGAAGCTGTTGCCCGGGCTTTGCGCGCCGTACAGCACGAACATGTCGGTGCCGTCGGGCTTGGTGCGGAAGATCGCGAAGCGGTTGCGATCGGCCACGTGCTCCCAGCGCGAGAACATGATGTCCCCGTTGGCGCGCACCACCGGGTTGCGGTCGTGGCTCTGGTTGAAGGTGATCTGCGTGACGGCGCCGCCCTCGGCGTCCATCGTGTGCAGGTTGAGCACCCGCTCGCGCTCGTATTCGTCGAGCGCGTAGTAGGTCTGGCCGAGCGCCTGGTTGATTCTCGACTTGGTCTGGCGGTTGGACGAGAAGACGAAGCCGCGGCCGGCCGGCAGGTAGTACGGGTCGACGTCGTCGTCCTGCGTGGAGGCGGTGATGCGGCGCAGCGTGCCGCCCGCCACGCCGCCCGTGCTCATGTCGTATTCCCAGATGTTCCAGCGGCCGGTGCAGGCGGGCGTGCCGGCGATGGTCGAGGTGTTCGAGGTCGGGCAGCGCAGCGCGAAGACGACCTTCTTGCCGTCGTAGGACACCTCGGGGTCCGAGGCATCGCCCGCGCCTTGGGTGATGGCCGCGGTGACGTTGTGTTCCGGCGCGCTCGCCGATGACTTCTCGCGCACCATCAGGTCGCCGCCGGCGGCGAACGACGTGCCGTCGGTCGGGTTGATGTTGATCGAGGTCGAGCGCTTGACGTAGGCGACGGCCACGTCGCCCGCCACCGTGACGGTGGTCGAGTCGTCGGCGCTGCCGGAGCCGCAGCCGGCGATCACGACGCTCAGCGCCGCCGCGATGCACGCGAATGCCCCCAATCCCTGGAGTTGTCTGGTCTTCATGGTCGCCTCCTGAGGCCGTTTGTTGTTAGAGCGAGCCGTGTGTCTATTGCCGTGTTTGTGTCCCTGCGGACAGCAACCCGGTCGAGTAGTGCAAAACACCTTGCGCATCGACGACCACCGCGTCGACACCTGCGTGCGACTCGATCAGCCGCATGCCTTGTTCGATACCCAGCACGAAGACGGTCTTGGACAGCGCTTCGGTCGTGAGCCCGTCTTCGGCGAGGATGGTCACGCTGTGCACGCTGTCGGGCGACTTGCCGGTCGCCGGGTCGATGACGTGATGGCAGCGCACGCCGTCGCGCTCGAAGTAGCGTTCGTAGTCGCCCGAGGTCGAGATGGCCACGTCTTCGAGCGGCAGCACGGCCACCACCTCGCCGGCGCGGCGCGGGTGGCGGATGCCGATGGTCCAGGGGCGGCCGCGCCTGTCGCCGATCACGCGGCTGTCGCCGCCGGCGCTGACGAAGGCATGGCGGATGCCGTGGCGCTGGAGGATCGCCGTGGCGTTGTCCACGGCATGCCCCTTGGCGAATCCGCCGAGGTCGATGCGCACACCCTCGCGCGCGAATCGCACGCTGCGCGCCTGCGGGTCGAGCAGCAGGTGCTGGTAGCCGACGGCCGCGCGCGCGGCGGCGATCGCCTCGTCGCTGGGCTTGATGCCCTCGCGGTAGTCGTACAGGTGGCCGACGCTTGCGTAGGTGATGTCGAAGGCGCCGCCGGAGAGCGTCGAGAAGGCCATCGCGCGCGCCAGCAGCTCGAACATCTCGTCGCTCACGCGCACCGGCGCGGCGGCCGCGTCGCGGTTGATGCGCGACAGCTCCGATTGCGGCTTGAACGGGCTCATCGCGTGGTCGATGCGGTGCATCTCGGCGATGACGGCGGCGATCGCCGCCTCACCGGCGGCGCGGTCGTCGCTCCACAGCTCGACGCTGATCGCCGTGCCCATGATGGCTTCCTCGCGGCGCAGCCAGCCCGCCGGCGCCGCGCCGCGGCGATCGCGCCGGGCCGGCGCTTGCGTCGTGCGCTGCGCGGAGTTGCCGAGACCGAACCACATGCTCAGGCCGCTCCCCGCGCACGCGAGCGCGGCGCGGCGCGACATGCGCCCGCGCCTGCTTTCAACACGCCGTGACCTGCCATGGATCGATCCCCCGGTTCTTGATCTGTCGTCGGATACGTGTCCGAAGTCGGGGGATTCCGTACGCAGTTCACATGCCGGGGCTGATTTCGCCCGCCAGGATCGGAAAGACCTTAAAAAGCCGTCAATCCTTGGCATGGATCAAGGCGGCGCATCGCGCCAAGCGCGAATCAGTGACCGTTTTTGCACGAACCTGCGAGCAGACGCGTCAACTGTGTGTAACTGAAACAGGAATGCGTTGCTGGTCATTGATCCAGCATCAACTGGGCCGGTCATTGTTCAGCCACAGCACGGCAGCGACGGCTTCGCTGTTGCTCGAACTCACAGTCCCCACCCCGCCAACTTGGCGACCGTTCGATCGCAGCAAGTGCGCAGCGGGGCGCGCAGAGTAGCGCGATCGAACGCCGTCGTGTGAGCTTCGCCATTTCGGCGCCGGCTTCTGGCCAGGCAGGCCTTTCCACGCTGTGACGACGCACTACGCCCGATGCCACTGTGCAGCGAACCGCGCTGGCTCTCATGCGGCACACTCCATGCGATGCCCGCCGCCAAGTCCGCCATCCAACCCGACTCCTCCCCGACCTTGTTCAAAAGCGCCAAGGCTTTCGAGGCCTGGCTGAAGAAGAATCACGCCACCTCCGACGGCCTCTGGCTCAAGATTGCCAAGCGGGGCGCCAATGAACCCAGCGTCACCTACCCCGAGGCTGTGGAGATCGCGCTCTGTTGGGGCTGGATCGACGGTCAGAAGAAGGGCCTCGACGACCAGCACTTTCTCCAGCGCTTCACGCCGCGTCGCGCGCGTAGTATTTGGTCGAAGATTAACGTCGACAAGGCCGCGACGCTCATTGAGGCGGGCCGCATGCAGGCGCCGGGCTGTGCGCAGATAGAGGCCGCCAAGGCCGACGGACGCTGGGCGCAGGCCTACGACGGAGCGCGGACGTCCGCGGTGCCCGAAGACCTGTTGGCGGCGCTGGAAGCCGAGCCGAAGGCCAAGGCATTCTTTGCAACGATCAACGCGGCCAATCGCTACGCGGTACTGTGGCGCATACAGACGGCCGTGAAGGCCGAGACGCGCAGCAGGCGCATCGCCCAGCTGGTTGAAATGCTTGGGCGAGGCAAGACCATCCACACCTCCAAGCCTCGTGCCAAGGCATGACCGCAAGGCTCACGCGTGGTCTCCTGGGCCACACGGCTTGGCCAAGAGCGGCAGACGGTCTCAATCGAAGCCGTCATCCGCGCCGCTTGATAGCGGCGAGCTGTTCGCGGATGAGACGCTCGGCATCCTCGGGTGGCAGGTCGATGCCGCCCATCAGCGGGCGCACTTCGATGCAACAGGGCTGTCCAGGGAACGGCGCCGGAAAGCGCCGCGCCCAAGCCAGCGCTTCGTCGTGCGAGCGCACTTCGATCAGCGTGTAACCGGCAATCAGCTCCTTGCTCTCGGCGAAGGGACCGTCCGTAACGTTCGCCCGGCCGGCAGCGTCGTACTGGACGCGAAAGCCCTGGCTGCTGGGCTGCAGGCCGGCGCCATCGAGCAGCACGCCGGCCTTGGCCATCTCATCGTGGAAGGCCATCATGCGCGGCACCAGCGTAGGGTCGTCGGGGAAGTCACCTGCCTCGCTCATTGCGGTGGCGCGAACCTGGATCATGTAACGGGGCATGGGAATCTCCTGAAGCAGTGGAACTTACACGACGAACGGCAGCGTCGCATTTCGACAGAGCTTCAGCTTTCTGCCCCGCGCGACTCCGGGAAGCAGCTCTGCGGCGACGAGGTAAGGGCGGCGATCGAGAGGCAAGCGGTCACCAGAAGGAGCGCGGAGGCCACGCAGACCTGGACACACACAGGTAGGCGGCAGTCGCAGCGATAGAGACCCAACGCGCGGCTTGAGACCGTCGGACGTCGCACCGCGGGAGTCCGCGTGCAAGCCATCGGCCAGCAGCCCCAGCGTGCACCGAATGGCGCCGCTGCGACCAGCCGCATCCGCTTGACGGCGCGCAATGGCGCGAGACGCGTCGCGCCTAGCATTGCTGGACGACTGGACGAGTTCGCCTTGGCGGCTCGACAGGGGGAGGCTGCTTGAACGACAAGGGCGACCACACCGTTTCGCGCGTGCCGCGCATCATCGTGCTCACGCGCCTGATGTGGCGCTGTTCGTTCTGCATCTTCGCCGTGTTGGCAGGCAACGCCGTGCTGATGGCCGTGCCGCAGGCCCGCGAAGCCTTGCAGGGGTCGCTGGCACCGCGGGCCGACGACGTCCTGGGCCTGGGCTGGCGTCAGTTTCCATTCCTGGCAGCGTTCATTTACTGGGCGCTGTCCGCATGGCTCGTGACGCGTCTGCTGCTCAGCCGCAAGTTCGATCGCGACGCGTTGGGCGTGCCCCGAGCGGATGCGTATGTCAACTGGGTGGCGGCAATGGTGCCGCGCGTGCTCGCCTTTCTGGCGCTGCTGCCGGTAACGCTGCTGACCGTTCAGATCAACCGCTGGCTGGGCCTGATCACCGGGCTGTTTGCCCTCGCGACCCTCACCATGCTGGTGCTGCGCACGCCGTTCGGCGACGTCACCGAAGAGAACAGCTACGGCTCGTTCACCTTCATGGGGCCCATGAGCCGGCATGCCGTATGGGGCTTCATGGCGCTCAGCGCGACGCTGCTCGCGGGGCTGTGGAGCCGGCCCGCCGGCTTGGTTGTGGCCATGCTGTGGATGTTGGGCGCCGTGGGTTTGTGGGCCTGGAATGCCAACCGCGAGTGGCCGAACGTCACCGAAGAGGAGCAGCGCAAGGCCCTGGATGCGGAAGCCGGCAGCTGGATCTTGCCCAGCTTGAGCCTGCTGGCCGCTGCCGCCATGCTGGCACTGACGTGGACGGCGGATGACGAAATCCAGCTCGCTCGGATGATCGGATCGCCGGCGCTGCTGCTTTTCGCGCTGGGCAGCTGGACGATGTTCGGCGGTTTCGTCCTGACCTACCTTCCACTTTCGTGGCGCTGGGTCGGGCTCGCCCCCTGGCTGCCGCTCGCGTTGTTCGTGGCATCGGCCTGGCAGGAAACGCACTTCGTGGCGCAACGCACCTTCGAGTTAACGGCCCCGGTTGCCACCTCGGCGCGCGAGAGCGCTTCCGAGCGCTTTCGGCGTTGGGTCGACCAGGTGCACGCAGGCGACCCGGTCTACATGGTGGCCGCGGTGGGAGGCGCGAGCCGGGCGGCCTACTGGACCGGCAGCGTACTGGCCGCAATGGAGGACGACGCCCGCCGTGACAAACGGCCCTTCGCTGCCAACCTGTTCGCCATCAGCAGCATTTCTGGCGCCAGTCTCGGCGCGACGGCATTCGTTGCCGGCATCGCGCAGTTTCCGGATATGGCGGCGTGCGTCCAGAGTCTTCCTGAAGGCACCCCTTCCGTGCCGGGGGGCTGTCTGTCCACGAGGCTGCAAGGCTTTCTCGAGCGCGACTTCCTCGCCCCGGTCTTCGGGCGGATGCTGTTCCCGGACCTGTTCATCCGCTTCGTGCCCGTGCCCGTACCGAAGAGTCTGGCGCAGCGCGCCGACCGCTCGCTGGGGCTGGAGGAGGCATGGGCAGGCGACTGGCGGCGCCAGTTCGGCAAGGGCGCGGTGGAGTGGAATGCGCCGATTCCGGCCCTGTACGAGCACGCCGAACGCGGCGGGCCGCCGCGCCTGCCCCTCCTGTTGCTCAACACCGTGCGGCTGGAAGACGGAGCGCGCTTCATGCAATCCGTCGCCCGACCTGACTGGCCGGGTGTGACGGACCTGCTTCACTCGACATTCGACACCGGCCGACTCAGCCTCGCGCAGGCCGTGCACAACAGCGCACGGTTTCCCTACGTCAGTCCAGGCGCATTGGTGCTGGGGGTGTCCGGCTCGGCCACCCCGCCGCGCGACAAGCAGCCCGAATTGGGGCGGCTGGGCGATGGCGCCTATCACGAGGGATCGGGGGCGGCGACGCTGGCCGACGTGATGGAGCGGCTGGTGGCAGAGAAGCTCCTGCGTGCCCTGCCTGCGAGAAGCGGGCTGTGGGCCTGTCCGGGGGGATGGGACGACACCGACCAGACCCGGGGCTGTGCGGGGCCCAGCCCGGTGGTGGCGATCATTCTCGACAATTCGCCGAGCAGTTTTCCTGCCGACTACGTGCGCGGCCTGGACGGGCGTGACCTCGACGCACTGCCTGGCGTCGCGCCCAGCGGCATGTTGCTGCCGGAGGCCCTGGGCCCTGTCTTTGGCGGCCTGTCCACGCGCACGCAGCTCAGCCTGTTGTCGCAGCGGCGGCTGTCGCGCCTTGTGGGCAGCGACCCGTCGTCGTTGATCGAGCTGCGCATGCCACTGTGGCGGGCGACGTCGGACCATGACGGAACCAAAGACTCATGCCGCAACCGCGGCGTGCAGCCTTCCATGAACTGGTACCTTGACGACTGTTCACGCAAGCGACTGGCCCAGGCGTCGCGAGGCATGCGGGATCCACAGGTGAAGCCGACGCTGGCGGAGCAGGCGCTGCTGAACAACCTTGGGCGGCTGCGGCAGCTGGTGAATGAGTCTGGGGAAACAGTACCGGGGAGCAAGCGGTGAACCGCAGCACACCTACCGGTGACGAGGGGCGGGGCCTCTACAAACAGCTCCTGCGCGACGAGCGGCGCCACCAGTTCTACAGCCGCGCGCTGGGCTGGGTGATGGCGTTGCTGCTGGCGGCGATCTTCGTGCTGGGCCTGATGGCCGCCATAAAGCAGGCGCCGGGGCAGCCGGATTGCCGCGACGCCAGCGGCCCGTCGCCGCAGGCCATCGCGCCGATCCGCCTGGAACTCTCGAGGGAGCCCACAGACGTGCGGCTGCTGCTGCGGGGCCCGCACGCTGTCGTGTACCCGACGACGAGACCCTACGCCGAGGCGATGTGCGTCGAAGCGCGCATCGCCCGACACCGCGAGTTGCTAGGTCTAGACGGGGCCGTCTTCATCCCGCTGTACCTGCTGCTGGGGCTCGCGGCACTCGCGTGGCACTACGTGCTGGCGCTGCGTTCACGCGGCTGCGATCGGGCTCGCCGTGACCGGGTGCCGCACGCGTTGATCGCCTGGCTCGTCGCGTCGGCCGCTGTGCTGGGGGTCACGGCCTGGCTGGATGCCGCCGAAAACTCGGCAGCGCATGCCGTCCTCGACCTGGCGGCCGGTGGCCTTGCAACGAGCGATATCGACACCGCGGATTGGCGCGCAGCGGTCACCGCGGCGCATGACGCGTCGGTGGCCAAGTGGGCGGCGCTGGCAGCATGGGCGGCCACACTGGCGATGCTGGCCGGGCTGCGCCGTCGCAGCCTGTCGCTGCCGCGCGGCAGCGAGCGTCGCCGGCGCTGGAGTAGCGGCATCGCCTGGCTGATGCTGGTTAGCGCACTGGTCGCGACGGTCACGCTGGGTGCCGGGGCGGCGCTGGCGGGGGGTGCCGGTGCCGAGCCGGCCAACGCCTTCGCCCGTGTCCTGCTCGGCATCGGCTTCGCCGCGGTGTTCGGGCACGCGGGGGTGCTCTTCGTGTTGCACCGCCTGCACCTGCCGCCCCGGCTGGTCCTCTTATCGCCCCCCGATGCCCCGCCGGGTGTCGAGCGGAGATCAACTCGCCGGCGCCGAACCGATCCTCCTGTACGAGACAGGTGACGCGCCCGAACCCGGCCACCTCCGCCGCTTCAACTGCGGCCGTCAGCACGCCACGAGCGCGGTAAACGGCGAGCTGATATCGGTTTCCTTCTTTCGACCTCGAGACAGCGGCGAAGAAACCTGGCGACCTCGACCCAAGCGGCCTTCGCGGTGGGTTCGTGGTAGCCGACAGGGTTGCCGGACACTCTGCTGTTCGGGGGCAAGTCGGCGTTGTCGAAGGCGTGAGAGCCCTCGGGGAACTTCAGGTACTGCACGCTCTGACGATTGCCCACTTCGGCGAGCAAAGTGTCGACGCGATCGCAGGGGGCGACGGTGTCCTGCATGGTGCAGATGATGAGCACGGGCAGGTCGACGGTCCATGGTCGGAAGAGTGCAAGGTACGGGGAATACACGATGACGGTGGCGATCGGCCTTGGCTCAATGGCCGGCAACTGTTCAATGAGCCCCAACGAGAGGCCGCCTCCATAGGACCAACCGACGACGTTGATGGCATCCTGCTTGACGAACGGCAGCGTTCGCAAGTGTCGGGCTGCCGTCAGGATGTCCTTCGCGGCAGCTTCGGGATCCATGATCAACTCGCAGTTTCCTACGGCGGCCGCAGCAAGGTAGTCAGCCCGGATCGAAACGAACCCGAGGGCAGCGACGTCGCGCGCAAATCGCTCGTACCTGCCCCGATAGAGCGGGTGCTCGAACCCTTGGCACCCGGTGACCATGACGACGGCGGGGAACGGGCCTGTGCCCTCTGGTTTTGTCAAACCGAACTTCGCTTCCAGACGCGCGGTGTGGCTCGCGGCGTCCTGCGCAAGCGCCTGCGACGCGAGTCCGGTTGGAAGCAAGAGTGCCAGCACGCAAGCCCAACGCTCAAGCATCGACATTGGCGGCTCCTGAAGTTCCGTACCTTCAAGCTAATCTCGCTGCGTAGGCCTGGTCTTGAGCAGGCACAACCGGATGTCGAATAGTCCGGCGCGCAGGGGTGCAGTTGGCCGTCGGAACGGATGCTCGGGCAGCGCTCGAAACGATGCTCGCCCTGCATGTCGCCCTGCGGCAAGAGCTCAGCCGCTGATGCGGGCGCCATGCCAGGCAGCGGCTTCTCTGCGTGAGGTCAGATCGAGCTTGTCGAGGATGTGAGCCACGTGGCGCTTCACCGTGTGCGGGCTCAGGTCCAGAGCGCGCGCGATGTGCTTGTTGCTGAGGCCGCGGGCCATCAGCGCCAGCACCTCGGTCTCGCGCGCGCTGAGCGGGTCCTGCCCGGGAAGGCCGGGTCGGGCTGCAGGCAGCTCGGCCGGCGCAGGGAGGGATACCTGCCCTGCGGCCCAGGCCCGCAGGATGGCGAGTTCGGCGGTGTCGAGCAAGGTGCCCCATGATGCGCAGGCCAGCTCGCGCAG
>CAJPFZ010000648.1 GCA_905339355.1 Burkholderiaceae bacterium | reverse complement strand
CAGCGTGCAGTCCATCCTCGACCTGGTGCGCGCCGGCCACGGCCATGCCGTGCTGACGCCTTCGGCACTGGCCGCCTCGGGCAATGCCGCGGCCTTCCGCCTGCGGCCGCTGGTCGAGCCGCGGCTGACCAGCACGCTGTGTCTGGCAGTCTCGGCGCACAAGCCGGCGACGCCGCTCCTGAAGCACGTCTTCCGCATGCTGCACGAACTGGCGGCGGCGGCCGGGGGCGCACAGACCGCTCCCCATAACAAAATTCGATAACTGTTAGCGTCTCCCGCGCCTAGGCATGGGGCGGACGGGGCGCCAGAATCGCTCACATGACCACGCGCATTACCGGCATCTCCTCCATGGCGACGCGCCTGGTGCTGGCCGAACTGGCCGGTGCCTGGCGGGCGCGCAGCGGCGTCGACGTCGCCTTCGAGTCGGTCGGCGGCGTGGATGCCGCCAGGCGCGTGCAGGCCGGCGAGTGCTACGACCTGGCGGTGCTCGATGCCGACGCCCTCGACAGGCTCGCCGCCACGGGCCGCGTCGTCGCCGGCAGCCAGGTCGCGCTGGTGCGCTCTGGCGTGGCGATCGCGGTGCGCGCCGGCGCGCCGCGTCCGGATGTTGCCTCGGAGGAAGCGCTGCAGCGCGCCGTGCTGGCCGCGCGCACCCTCGGCCATTCCACCGGCCCGAGCGGCACGGCGCTGCTGAAGCTGTTCGAGCGCTGGGGCATCCTCGACGAAGTGCGGCCGCGCATCGTGCAGGCGCCGCCCGGCGTGCCGGTGGGCAGGCTGGTGGCCGACGGCGCGGTCGAGCTCGGCTTCCAGCAGCTCAGCGAAATGATGAACGTCCCCGGCATCGCGGTGCTCGGCCCGATGCCGCCCGGCTGCGGCATCGTCAGCATCTTTTCGTCCGGCCGCTGCGCCGCCTCGACCCAGCCCGAGGCCGTGCGCGCCCTGATCGATTTCATGCACTCGCCGGCCGCCGACGACGCCAAGCGCCGCCACGGCATGGAACCGGCGTGAACGGGAGAAAAACATGATCATCGACATCCACGGCCACTACACCACCGCGCCGAAAGCGCTGGAGGCGTGGCGCAACCGCCAGATCGCCGGCATCAAGGACCCGGCGCTGAAGCCGAAGGTTTCGGAACTGAAGATCGGCGACGACGAACTGCGCGAGTCCATCGAGACCAACCAGTTGGCGAAGATGAAGGAACGTGGTTCCGACCTCACCGTCTTCTCGCCGCGCGCCAGCTTCATGGCCCACCACATCGGCGACTTCAACGTCAGTGCCACCTGGGCGGCGATCTGCAACGAGCTGTGCTTCCGCGTCTCGCAGCTGTTCCCGGACAATTTCATCGGCGCGGCCATGCTGCCGCAGTCGCCCGGCGTCGATCCGAAAACCTGCGTCCCGGAACTGGAGAAGTGCGTCCGGGAATACGGTTTCGTCGGCATCAACCTCAACCCCGACCCCTCCGGCGGCCACTGGAAGGAACCGCCGCTGACCGACCGCCACTGGTACCCGCTCTACGAGAAGATGGTCGAGCACGGCATCCCGGCGATGATCCACGTCTCGACCTCCTGCAACGCCTGCTTCCACACCACCGGCGCGCACTACATCAACGCCGACACCACGGCCGTGATGCAACTGATCCAGGGCGACCTGTTCAAGGACTTCCCCGACCTGAAGTTCGTCATCCCGCACGGTGGCGGCGCCGCGCCCTACCACTGGGGCCGCTACCGCGGGCTGGCGCAGGAGCTGAAGAAGCCTCTGCTGCGCGACCACCTGCTCAACAACGTCTTCTTCGACACCTGCGTGTACCACCAGCCGGGCATCGACCTGCTGACGAAGGTGATCCCGGTGGGCAATATCCTCTTCGCCTCGGAGATGATCGGCGCCGTCAAGGGCAGCGACCCCGAGACCGGCCACAACTACGACGACACCAAGCGCTACATCGAGGCGACGCTGAACCTCTCGGCGGAGGATCGCTACAAGGTGTATGAAGGCAACGCCCGCCGCGTCTACCCGCGCCTGGATGCCGCGCTGAAAGCAAAGGGCAGATAAGGAGAATCGGACATGTACGAACTCGGAGTCGTTTATCGCAACGTCGCGCGCACTGACGGCGCCGTCGCCGACGGGCTGGCGCGCTTCGGCTCGGCCACGGTGCACGAGGCCATGGGCCGCGTCGGCCTGCTGAAACCCGCCATGCGGCCGATCTACGCCGGCGCCCAGGTCTCGGGCACAGCGGTGACCGTGCTGCTGCATCCCGGCGACAACTGGATGATGCACGTCGTCGCCGAGCAGATCCGCCCCGGTGACATCGTCGTCGCGGCGATCAGCGCCGAGTGCACCGACGGCTACTTCGGCGACCTGCTGGCCACCAGCTTCATGGCGCGCGGCGCCCGCGCGCTGGTGATCGACGCCGGCGTGCGCGACGTGAAGACGCTCACCGAGATGGGCTTCCCGGTGTGGAGCAAGTGCATCAGCGCCAAGGGCACCATCAAGGCCACGCTCGGCTCGGTGAACATTCCGGTGGTGTGCGCCGGCCAGCTGGTCAACCCGGGCGACGTCATCGTCGCCGACGACGACGGCGTGGTCTGCGTGCCGCGCGCCCTGGCGGCGAAGACCCTGGAGGCCGCCGCCGCGCGCGAAGCCAACGAGGGTGCCAAGCGCGAAAAGCTCGCCGCCGGCGTGCTCGGCCTCGACATGTACGACATGCGTCCGGCGCTGGCCAGGGCCGGCCTCAAATACATTGACTGACGCGATGAGCTGCCCCGCCGATCCCCTGCAGTGGACCATCGGCCTCGTCGGTTATGGCGAGGTCGGCCGCATCCTTGCCGAGGACCTGCGCGCGCGCGGCGTGGCGAACATCGTGGCCTGCGACATCAAGCTGGGCGGGCCGGACGGGGCGCCGTTGCGTGATCATGCCGCGCGCCACGGCGTGCGGCTGGCCGAATCGCATGCCGGCCTGGCGGAGCAAAGCGACCTCATCGTTTCCGCCGTCACCGCCAGCCAGGCCGTGCCGGTGGCGGAAGCCTGCACGCCGAAGCTGCGCTCCGGCGCCTGGTTCCTCGACTTCAACTCGGCCTCGCCGGGCGCAAAGATCCGGGCAGGGGAGATCGTCGCCGCAGCCGGCGGCCGCTACGTCGAAGGCGCGGTGATGACCTCGATCCCGCCCTACCGCATCCGCGTGCCGCTGCTGCTCGGCGGCCCGCATGCCGCCGCGCTGGTGACACCGCTGCATGCCCTTGGCTTCGAAGGCAAGGCCGGGCCGGCAAAGCTCGGCGTCGCCTCCGCTACCAAGATGTGCCGCAGCGTCATGATCAAGGGCCTGGAGGCAATGGTCATCGAGAGCTTTACCGCCGCGCGCGCCTGGGGCGTCGAGGACGCGGTGCTGGCCTCGCTCGCCGAGACCTTCCCCGGCATCGACTGGGAGAAACAGGGCGCGTATTTCTTCCAGAGAGTCATCCAGCACGGCCGCCGCCGCGCCGAGGAGATGCGTGAAGTGGCGCAGACGGTGCGTGAGGCGGGGCTGGAACCCTGGTCCGCCGCCGGCACCGCCGAGCGCCAGGCGTGGGTGGCCGACCTTGCCGACCGGGGCCTGTTCGGCGACCGTGCTGCACCCCGCGAGGACTGGCGCGCAGACGCTGACCGCATCCTGGCCGCAACCCAACCCTGACCGAGAAACGCATGGATCCCGACTGGCTGCCTTTCCATCCCCATCCCTCGAAGCCCGCCTTCAAGGTGCCGCCCGGGGCCGTCGACGCGCACTGCCACGTCTTCGGCCCGGAAGCGCAGTTCCCCTTCGCGCCGGAGCGCAAGTACACGCCCTGCGACGCCTCGAAGGAGCAACTCTTCGCCCTGCGCGACTTCCTAGGCTTCTGGCGCAACGTCGTCGTGCAGGCCACCTGCCACGGCACCGACAACCGTGCCCTGGTCGATGCGCTCGTGCATTCGCAGGACAGGGCGCGCGGCGTCGCTTCGGTCAGCCGCGACGTGACGGATGTCGAACTGCGGACGATGCACGCGGCCGGTGTGCGCGGCACGCGCTTCAATTTCGTGAAACGGCTGGTGGATTTCACGCCGCGCGAGGTACTCGCCGAGATCGCCGGCCGCATCGCGCCGCTCGGCTGGCATGTGGTGGTGTACTTCGAGGCGCAGGACCTGCCCGAACTGTGGGACTTCTTCACCAGTCTGCCCACCACCGTGGTGGTCGACCACATGGGCCGCCCCGACGTGACGAAGCCGGTCGACGGCCCCGAGTTCGGGCTGTTCATGAAGCTGATGCGCGAGCACCCGAACGTCTGGTCGAAAGTGAGCTGCCCGGAGCGGCTGTCGAAATCAGGTCCGCCCGAGTACGATGACGTGGTGCCCTTCGCCCGGCGCATCGTCGAGGCCTTCCCCGAGCGCGTGCTGTGGGGCACCGACTGGCCGCACCCGAACCTGAAGGGCCACATGCCCGACGATGGCAAACTGGTGGACTTCCTGCCGAAAATTGCCGTCACCCCCGAATTGCAGCGCAAGCTGCTGGTCGACAATCCCATGCGGCTCTACTGGCCGGAGGAAAACTGATATGGCACTCGAAAAACCCTACAAGGACGTTCCCGGCACGACGATCTTCGACGCCGATCAGTCGCG
>CAJPFZ010000647.1 GCA_905339355.1 Burkholderiaceae bacterium | reverse complement strand
ACCGCCGGCGACATGTTCACCGGAACCAGCTCGAAGGCCGGCTGCTGCGTGGCGAACACGCGGAACAGTTCGTCGGCGAAGCCATGGCCGATGCGTGGCACGCCGCTGAAGTCGACTTCGGCGCGGCGGAAATCGTGCAGGCGAGCCGCCACCCGGCGCGCCTGCGCACGCGACTCGAGGCCAGCCAGCGCCGACGTGATGAGCCGCAGCGGCACCACGGTTCGGTCGAACTCGGTGCCGCAGCCGTCGGCGCTGAAGGCGCTCAGCACGCCGTCGAGCGTGCGCGTCGTGTCCAGCGCGATCGCCGCGTAGACGGAGGTGCCTCGGCGCTTCAGCGCATGACCGGGCAGCCAGCCGCTCTTCCACGCGCGGCGCTGGAACGCACGCTCGTTGGCGTGCAGGTCGAAAATGTCGGCGAGCTTGGAGGTGAAGAACAGCCCGCGGCCGGTGTGGCGCTGGGGCTGGCTGGTGAGCTTGCCCTTGCTGAGTTCGAGCATCGCGAGCGCCGGATCGTCCAGCGCGAACGCTTCATTGAGCTTGTCGAACACACCGCGCCCGTCGTCGGAGACGAGCAACTGCACATGGCTGGGCGTCTGGCGCAGCGACACCGTCACGCTCGTGCCTTCGCTGTGATCGACGGCGTTGTTGAGCAGCTCGCAAAACGCATGCTGCGTCATGCGCTGCACTTCCGGGGGAAGCCTGAAGAAGGGCACGAAGTCGCGCGACCAGGGGATGTCTTCTTCGAGGCCGGCCAGCGGGTAGCGCTGCGCGACCTGGCGCAGCAATCCCGGGCCATGGCGGCTGCGGCGTGCGGTGCCCTCGCGCGTGAGCCACTGCAGCTCGACCAGCCGTGCAAGCGCCCTATTTGCGGTGCGTCGCGTGAGGCCCGAGCGTTGCGCCACGTGGTCGGCGAGGTCGTCGGGGTGCCGTTGCGCTGCGGCGGTGATCCACAGCGTCAGCGTGTTGATGTCGAGTCGGGCCATGTCAGTCCCTTTGCGGGCGGCCGTGTTCGCGGCGTGGCGTCCAGTGTCGGCGTCCGGGCTCACGGCTTGAGCCGGAAAAGCGGGGCGATTGCGCCCCATCTTCGCGTCGACCCCGTTCGAGAGCGGCTTGATCGGAATCCCTTGACGAAAGCCCGCGAGCGGTGCAAAACCCTGCCTGCTTGGGCGTGCGTCATGTCCGGTGCGCCAGGTGCGCCCCGGTAAAATCCACCGGTTACGGCGCGGTTACATCGGGCTGATTCCGCGACCTGCAGTTCCATCAACCACTGGATACCTCACCATGCCACTCGTTTCCATGCGCCAGCTGCTGGACCATGCCGCCCAGAACGGCTACGGCATCCCTGCCTTCAACGTCAACAACCTCGAGCAAGTGCAGGCGGTGATGTCCGCGGCCGACGAAGTCGGTGCGCCGGTGATCCTGCAAGCGAGCGCCGGCGCGCGCAAGTACGCCGGCGAAGCATTCATCAAGCACCTGATCCAGGCGGCGGTCGAGGCCTATCCGCGCATCCCGCTGGTGATGCACCAGGACCACGGCCAGAACCCCGACGTCTGCAAGGGCGCGATGGATCTCGGCTTCACTTCGGTGATGATGGACGGATCGCTGCAGGCCGACGGCAAGACGATCGCCAGCTACGACTACAACGTCGACGTGACGCGCAAGGTGGTCGAGATGGCCCACGCGCTGGGTGTCACCGTCGAGGGCGAGCTGGGCTGCCTGGGCTCGCTCGAAACGATGCGCGGCGACAAGGAGGATGGCCACGGCACCGAAGCCACGATGACGATGGATCAGCTGCTGACCGACCCCGAGCAGGCGGCCGACTTCGTCAAGCGCACGCAGCTCGATGCGCTGGCCATCGCCATCGGCACCAGCCACGGCGCCTACAAGTTCAGCCGCAAGCCGACCGGCGACATCCTCGCCATCGGCCGCATCAAGGAGATCCACAAGCGCATCCCGAACACGCACCTGGTGATGCACGGATCGAGCAGCGTGCCGCAGGAACTGCTGGCCGAGATTCGCCAGTACGGCGGCGCGATGAAAGAAACCTACGGTGTGCCGGTGAGCGAGATCCAGGAAGCCATCAAGCATGGCGTTCGAAAGATCAACATCGACACCGACATCCGACTGGCCATGACCGGCGCCATCCGCAAGTACTTCACCGAAAACCCGGAGAAGTTCGACCCGCGCGACTACCTCAAGCCGGCGCGCGAGGCCGCCAAGCAGATCTGCAAGCAGCGCTACCTGCAGTTCGGCTGCGAAGGCCAAGCCGCCAAGATCAAGCCGGAGCCGCTGGCGGTGATCGCCGGGCGCTACGCCAAGGGCGAACTGGCGCAGCAAGTCACCGCCTGAGATCGAGCCTCTGCGGTGCACCGACAAAGGCGCCTTCGGGCGCCTTTGTCCTTGTCCGGCATCAAGAGACCGGCGATCGCTGGTTTGCCGGCACCACCTGTTCGCGGGACCACGAAGTCACCCGCGCTCACTACAATCACGTCCGCTGATCGCACACGTTGGGCGCGCCGTCGCGGCGCGAGAAGAATCACATGACGACCGCCTTGCTGAACTCCACGATCACTTCGCTGCCTTTGCTTGCCCGAGGCAAGGTGCGGGACAACTACGCGGTCGGCGACGATCGCATCCTCATGATCGCGAGCGATCGCCTGAGCGCCTTCGATGTCGTGATGGGCGAGCCCATCCCCGGCAAGGGCGAATTGCTCACCCGCATGGCGCTGTTCTGGTTCGCCCAGCTGCAGCACATCGTTCCCAACCACCTGACCGGCCAGGACCCCGAGAGCGTCGTGCAGCCCGGCGAGCGCGAGCAGGTGCGCGGCCGATCGATGCTGGTCAAGCGGCTGAAGGGCCTGCCGATCGAGGCGGTGGTGCGAGGCTACCTGGCAGGCAGCGGCTGGAGCGAGTACCAGCAGAGCCAATCGGTGTGCGGTGTCGCGCTGCCGCCAGGGCTCAGGAATGCGAGCAAGCTGCCCGAACCGATCTTCACGCCGGCCACCAAGGCCGAGATGGGCGATCACGACGAGAACATCGACTTCGAGCGCATGTGCGCCATCGTCGGCCCCGACCTGGCCGCGAAGGTGCGGGACACCGCGATCGCGCTCTATACGGCGGCAGCCGAGATTGCCCTGAAGAAGGGCATCATCATCGCCGACACCAAGTTCGAGTTCGGCCTCGACGAGCACGGCACGCTCACGCTGATGGACGAAGTGCTGACGCCCGACTCGTCGCGCTTCTGGCCGGTCGAGGCCTATCAGGCGGCGTTCGAGCAGGGGCGCAACCCGCCGAGCTACGACAAGCAGTTCGTGCGCGACTGGCTGGAGCAGGCCAGCGTGA
>CAJPFZ010000646.1 GCA_905339355.1 Burkholderiaceae bacterium | reverse complement strand
GAACTCGCGATCGACGCCGAGCATTGGCCGGCCACGGTGATGAAGGTCACCGTCTACACGATCAGCCTCGAACCCACCTGGTGGCGCGTATGACACTGAAGACTGCATCCGCCGTGCTGCTCGCATGCGCCACGCTCGGCGCGGCCGCGGTCGAGCTGCGCGATCCGACCCGCCCGCCTGCCACGCTGCTCGCCGCGCCCGCGGCTCCTGTGGCCGGCGACGTGCTGATGCTGCAGTCGGTGCTGCTCGGCAAGGGTCGCACGCCCGCCGCGGTGATCAGCGGCGAGCTGGTGCTGCTGGGCGGCCAGGTGCGAGGCTCGCGGCTGGTG
Organism: Burkholderiaceae bacterium; assembly: GCA_905339355.1. Taxonomy (GTDB): domain Bacteria; phylum Pseudomonadota; class Gammaproteobacteria; order Burkholderiales; family Burkholderiaceae_C; genus Albitalea. The sequence continues at coordinate 2,489 of CAJPFZ010000646.1, read as the reverse complement.
CGCATCACCGACAAGCATGCCGTGCTGAAAGGGCCGCTGGGCGAAACGGTGCTGGCCCTGCTCCCCTCCGCCAGTGCGCCCATTCGCAAACCGGCCCCACCCGAGTCCACACGATGAACAAGAACAAGCTTCACGCCGGCACCTGCCTGCTGCTGCTCGCAGCGCTCGCCGGCTGCGCCGCGCCGCCCGCGGCCTCGAGCAAGCTGCCGCCCGACGCCACGCTGAACCGCATCAAGGATGATGTGCGCGCCGCTGCCCAGCGCGAAGCGGCCAGGCCGCTACCGACACCCGACGCGGTGGAACGCGCGCTGCTGCCGCCGCTTGCCGCGGACATCGCCCGGCCGCCGGCACCGCCCGAGCCGCGCTTCGACCTGACCGTCTCCAATGCGCCGGCGCAACAGGTGTTCCTGCAGATCGTCTCGGGCACGAAGTACAGCATGCTGGTGCCGCCCGAAGTCAGCGGCACGATCGCGATCAACCTGAAGAACGTGACGGTACGCGAGGCGCTCGACTCGCTGCGCGAACTCTACGGCTACGAGTACCGCATGCAGGGCCACCGCATCTTCATCCAGCCGAACACGCTGCAGACGCGCATCTTCCAGGTCAACTACCTGGCCGGCAAGCGCCGCGGCACGACCGACATGCGCGTGACCTCAGGCTCGATTTCGTCCAACCCGGGCCAGGGCAGCACGAGCAACGCAGCGACGCCGCCCACTGGCCAGAGCAACGGCGGCAGCGTGCAGAGCAGCCGCATCTCGACCGAGAACGACAACGACTTCTGGGGCGAGCTGCGCGAGACGCTCGGCGCCATCGTCGGCAGCGACGCCAACCGCAAGGTGATCGTCAACCCGCTGTCGGGCGTGATTGCGGTGCGCGGTTTTCCGCACGACATCCGCAATGCCGAGAACTACCTGCGCATGACGCAGCTGATCATCGAGCGGCAGGTGATGATCGAAGCCAAGATCATCGAGGTGCAGCTGAGCGACAGCTTCGCCAGCGGCGTCAACTGGTCGGCCTTCCGCACGCGCAACGGCCGCCTGTCGGGCGGGCAGCTTGCGCCGGGCACCGTGCTCGCGCCGACGGGCACCATCGGCACCGGCACCGCCTCGTCGGCCGCGGGCGAACTGCTGGCAGAGGCAGGACAGGACATCGCCACCGCCGCCACCAACCCGGGCAGCATCTTCGGCCTCGCCTTCCAGGCCCACAACTTCGCCGCGCTGTTGCAGTTCCTCGAAACCCAGGGCAACGTGCAGGTGCTGTCCAGCCCGCGCATCGCGACCATCAACAACCAGAAGGCCGTCCTGAAGGTCGGCACCGACGAGTTCTTCGTCACGAGCGTCACCACCAACACGACGCAGGGCACCGGCGGCACGACCAACTCGCCGACCATCGGCGTACAGCCCTTCTTCTCCGGCATCGCGCTCGACGTGACGCCGCAGATCGACGAGAACGATTCGATCATCCTGCACCTGCACCCCTCGGTCAGCGTGGTGGCGGAGAAGCAGAAGAACGTCAACCTCGGCTCGCTCGGCAACTTCCAGCTGCCGCTCGCATCGAGCACGGTCAACGAGAGCGACAGCGTCGTGCGCGTGACCGACGGCAACATCGTCGCCATCGGCGGCTTGATGAAACAGCAGCAGTCGGCCAGCCATTCGGGCCTGCCCGGCGCGGTGGACCAGCCCGTTGTCGGCTCGCTGTTCGGCCAGAAGAGCCGCACCGGCTCGAAGAGCGAGCTCGTCATCCTGCTCAAGCCGACCATCATCCGCGGCGAGCGCGGCTGGCAGTCGGACCTGGCCGACGTGCAGCAGCGCCTGGACGGATACGCGCCGCCCGCGGCCACCACGGCGCGCTGAACGCTCATGTACCGGCAGCACTTCGGCCTCCAGGAACTGCCCTTCGGGCTGACGCCGGACACCGCGTTCGCGTTCAGCACGCGTTCGCACCAGGAGGCGCTCAACACGCTGCTGGTGGCCGCCGCCGGCGGCGAAGGTTTCATCAAGATCACCGGCGAGGTCGGCACCGGCAAGACACTGCTGTGCCGGCGCTTTCTCGCCACGCTGCCCGACGACTGCGTCAGCTGCTACCTGCCGAACCCGCAGCACACGCCGCGCACGCTGATGCTGGCGCTGGCCGAGGAGCTGGGCCATCCGTCGATCTCGGGGCCGACCGACGAGTTCACGCTGCTCAAGAAGATCAACGACACGCTGCTGCACCTCGCGGCCGAGGGTCGCCGCGTCATCGTCTGCGTGGACGAGGCGCAGGCCTTGCGGCACTCGAGCCTGGAGGCGCTGCGCCTGCTCTCCAACCTCGAGACCGAAAAGCGCAAGCTGATGCAGGTGGTGCTGTTCGGCCAACCGGAGCTCGACACGCGTCTCGCGATGAACAACCTGCGCCAGCTGCGCCAGCGCATCTCCTTTCACTACCGGCTCGGCGCGCTGGGCCGCGACGAACTGCGCCTGTACCTGGACCATCGCCTGCGCGTGGCCGGC
>CAJPFZ010000645.1 GCA_905339355.1 Burkholderiaceae bacterium | reverse complement strand
CTGGCCGTCTACCCCTGGGTGCGCGCGCTGCAGCGGCGGCAACCCACGACACCAAGGGCGCTGGCGTTGCACGCCCTCGCCGCGCTGCTGTTCGGTGCGCTGTGGCTGGCCGGCGAGTTCGTGGCGTCGTGGTGGTGGTTCGGCGCCGAACATGCCTCGGCCATGCTGATGCAGACGCTGCTGTGGCGTGCGATCTGGGGCTTGGTGGTGTACGCGGCCATCGCCACCGCCTTCACCGCCTTGCTGCAATCGCGCCGCGCGCGGGCCGCTGCGCTGGCCGCGGCGCAGGCAGAGTCGGCGCTGGCCCGCGCCGAGCTGGCGGCGATCAGCGGCAAGCTGAATCCGCATTTCCTGTTCAACACCTTGAACACACTGCTCGCGCTGATCCGCAAGGATGCGCAGGCCGCCGAGGCCGCGCTGCTGCGCTTCTCCGGCATGCTGCGCTACGTGCTCGACAGCAAGCGCGGCAGCGCCGATCGGGTGATCCTGGCCGATGAAGTGCAATTCGTGCGCGACTACCTCGCCCTCGAAAGCCTGCGCCTCGGCGCGCGCTTGCAGATCGATTGGCGGCTCGACCCGTCGACGCTGAACGACGAGATTCCCCCGCTCACGCTGCAGCCGCTGGTCGAGAACAGCGTGCTGCACGGCGTGGCGCCGCGGGTGCAGGGTGGCAGCATCAGCATCCGCAGCGGGCGCAGCGCGCAGGATCAGGGGCTGGAGCTCAGCGTCGAGGACGACGGCCCCGGCTGCGATCCGGCGATGGTCGGCGACGAACCGTCCGCGGGCCGTCGCGGCATCGGCCTGGCCGCGCTGCAGCGCCGATTTGCCGTCGACTACGAGGGCCGCGCGCGGCTGCAGGTGCGCACCGCGCCGGGTGCAGGTTTCCGCGTCGATCTCTGGATTCCGCAATGAACATGAAGACGAAGGTACTGATTGCCGAAGACGAGCCGCTCGCCGCCGAGGCGCTCGCCGGCTGGGTCGCGCAGCTGCCACAGCTCGACCTCGTGGCCACCTGCGCCGATGGCGAGACGGCGCTGGCGCAGATCCGCGCCCTGCAGCCCGACCTCGTGCTGATGGACATCCAGATGCCCGGCCTGACCGGACTGCAGGTGTTGAAGGCCCTCGTCGCCGACGGGCCGCGCCCGGCCGTGATCTTCACGACCGCCTACGACGAGCACGCGCTGACGGCGTTCGAACTGCATGCCGTCGACTACCTGCTCAAGCCGTTCTCGCGCGAGCGTTTCGTCGAAGCGGTGGAGCACGCGCTGAAAGCCGGCTCGCCGCCGCTCGGCGACGCGGTGGACGCGCTGCAGCAGGCCGACGACACGCCGCTCACGCGCGTGCTCGTGCGCGACCAGGGCAAGATCTTCCCGCTGCAGGTCGACGCACTCGAGTACCTGCGCTCGGACACCAAGTACACCGCGCTGGTCAGCCGTGGGCGCAGCTTCCTGGTGCGGCTGCCGATCAACAGCTTCGAGCCGCGCCTGGACCCGGCGCGCTTCCTGCGGCTGCATCGCGGCTGCATCGTCAACCTCGATTTCGTCGACGCCATGGTGCCCGACGAGAACTCGCAGCTCGTCGTGCAGATGCGCGACGGCACCCGCATCACCGCGAGCCGCGAGGTGTCCAAGAAACTCCGCGAGCAATCGATATGACATCCATGCACCGTGCGCTGGCCTCGGGGGTGCTCGCACTGGGGCTGGCTGCGGCGAGCGCCCTGGCGCAGCCGCAAGGCCGGCTCGTCGCGCCGGGCCCCTTCGAGCGCATCGACGTCGACGGCGCCGCGCGTGTCACGCTCACCCAGGGCGAGCGCGACCAGGTGGTGATCGGCGGCGACGACGCGGACCAGTCTGGCATCGAGGTCGATGTGATCGGCAACCGGCTGCGCATCCGCTCCACCGGCGGCTGGAAGTTCTGGAAGAACGACAAGGCGCAGGTCGTCGTGCAGATGCGCGAGGTGAGCCAGATCAACCTGTCGGGCGCCACCGACCTGCATGCGCCGGGGCCGATCAGGAGCGACCGGCTGGTGGTCAGGATTTCGGGCGCCGGCGCTGCGCGCTTCGATGCGTTGAGCGCGGGTCAGTTGAAGTTCGACATCTCCGGCGCAGGCGACGGTCAGCTCGCAGGGCAGGTGAATGAGCTGAGCCTGAACGTGTCGGGCAAGGGCAAGCTGATGGCCGAGCAGCTGCGCGCCGTGCGCGCGAGCGTGTCGATCAGCGGCGTCGGCAACGCGAACCTGTGGGTCACCGACCAGCTGCGGGTCAACATCTCGGGCGTCGGCAGCGTCGACTACTGGGGCCAGCCGGAAGTCAGGCGGTCGACCTCGGGGCTGGGGTCGGTCAACAGCCGCGGCGACAAGCCTTGAGGCGGCGACGACACGAGCGCCCACGGGGCGCGGCGACGATCACGAGGGCGGTGCGTTGGCACTCGCCGACATCAGATGCTGATGCGAGGTCACGCCCATCGACACGTAGATGCTCGTCAGCCCCTCGACACCGACCTCGGCGACCGTGACCCAGTCCTGCGGCACGTAAAGCAGGCCGCCGCCGATGGGCACCGGCGCGGTGGGCACCAGCACTGCGAGGTAGGGCTTGCCGCCGAGCAGCACCGGCTCGGGCGTCGAGAGCAGGCCGAGCACGGCCGCGCCGCCCAAGCCGCCGAAGTGCAGCCACACCGGGCTCATCGAGCGCACGCCGGCCTCGTCGCGCTGCGCAACGAGGCCGACGAACTTCTTGATCACGTCGTAGACGCCGCGCACGAGCGGGATGCGTTGCATCAGGGCGTTGACGGCGTCGCCGACGAAGCCGTGCAGCCGCGTCTGCACCAGCAGTCCGAGCGCGAAGATCAGCACGACGACGATGGCCACGCCGATCAGGTAGCCGGCGACCTCGGAGCCGGTGACGCCGAGCCCGATCGCCACCAGCAGGTGCCCGACCGTGCTGCCCGGTCCGACCCAGCCGTAAAGCAGCTGGGCGCCCCACACGAAGATCAGGATCGTTGCGGCCAGCGGCAACGCAGCCAGCAGGCCGGTGATGAAGATGCGCAGCATGCGCGAGTCTATCGCCGAGGCCGGGCCGTCGATGGCGTGGGGCCGCCCAGCGAAGCGATGACGATCCGCACACAATGCCGGGATCGCCAACCCGCCGGCCTTGTGTTGGCTTTCACGGACCTTCTCCCATGCGACTCGCCCTCGCCGCGACTGCCATGCTCGTCTTGCCGCTGATGGCCGCGTGCGGGCTGCTGCCCGCGCACGAGGCCGTCGGCCCGGCCGATTCGGCCAGGCTGTCGGCCACTCAGCTGAGAGAGGATCTTCGAAGCCTGCGCGACGCCATCGCCAAGACGCATCCGGACATTCACTTCTCCGCGGACGCGGCCGAGCTCGAGTCGGCTTTCGCCAGGGTCGACGACGGAATCTGCGACACGATGACGCAGGACGAGGCGTGGCGCTTGTTCGCGCTTCTCAACCCGGTCTTCCAGGACGCACACGTCAGCGTCATCAGTCCGCAGCCCCAACGCCAAGTGGCTGCACTCCACCGGGCGGCAGGGGGACTGTTTCCGTTCGAGGTGCATGTTGATGAGCGCGGCGACGTCTACGTACTTTCCAAGCTCGGGGGCCAGCGAAGCGAATACGCGTCATCGCGCATCGAACGAATCAACGGAATACCCGTTCGGGACGTGAGCTCGGCACTGCTCGCGCGAACCAATGGCGACACCCCTGCGTTCCGCAGCGCCAACCTGTCGCGTCGCTGGTGGTGGTTCTACTGGAAGGTGTTCGGTGCGCCTCCTGCGTTCGATCTCGCACTGCGCTCGACGGCCGGCTCGCTGACCGTGCGCAATATGGCGGCGAGCAAGGAGACGCCGGCGTGGCTGAAAGACGATGCCGAAACCGACTTCGACAGGGCGTTCTCCTTCGAACACCTTCCAGACGGCGTGGGGCTGCTGACCTTGAACACCTTCTCCTGGCCCGAGAAAAAGCGGTTCTACGACTTCACGCACAAGGTCTTCGCGCAGCTGCGTTCAACCGGAACGACAGTGCTTGTGATCGACATCCGAAACAACGGCGGCGGCGATGACGACATGTGGAAGGAGGGCCTTCTTCGCTACCTGGCCCGTCGCCCCTACCGCCACGGTTCGGGCTTCCTGCTCAAGGTCATCGAGGGCCGGCAACGCGGCGACCAGAAGGTCGGCGAGCTGGTACAGGGGCAGATCGAAACCTGGTCTCAGCCCCGCCTCGACGAGCCCCTGCGCTTCGACGGAAAGGTCTACGTACTGGTCGGCCGGCACACCTATTCCTCGGCTGTTCTCTTCGCCAACGTCATGCAGGACCACGGCTTCGGCGCGCTGATGGGAGTGGGCGGCCATGCCCGCGCGCGCCAGTCGGGCGGGACCCAGGTCCACACCTTGCCGCACAGCGGCCTGCGGATCGTCGTCCCCCGCTTCATCCTGGATCGGCCGTCAGGCGCACGCACGCCTGCGCTGCTGAGCCCGGACATCCCGCTGGAAGACGACCCGTTCGACCCACGCCGGGTGTTTGGCGCCTGGCGCGCCAAGCTCGCTGCGGCAGGAGAGATGGAGTAGCCGGCTTGCGGCCGTCAAGGAACCGTCGGCTCTCAGAGCAACTGCCGCAACCGCTGCTCGACGTAGCTGCTCAGCTCGGGCGAGAGCGCGCCGCTCGAGCGTGCTCGGTTGAAGGCTTCGCGTGCGAGGTCGTTCTTTGCGTCGGCTGCGAGCGAGATGCCCAGACCCATCCACCACACGCCGTTGTTCGGCGCCACGCGCAGCGCGGCGGCGTAGAG
>CAJPFZ010000644.1 GCA_905339355.1 Burkholderiaceae bacterium | reverse complement strand
CGCCCCATCAACCCCTACGCGGTCAGCAAGGTAACGCAGGACCTTCTCGCGTTCCAGTACTGGAAGAGCAAAGGGCTCAAGGCCGTGAGGGCCCGCCCTTTCAACCACATAGGCCCGCGCCAGTCGGAAAGCTTCGTCACGGCGGAGTTCGCCAAGAGGATAGCGGAGATAGAAGCAGGCAAGATAAACGAAAAGACGCTCCTGGTCGGAAACCCCGACGCTGCCAAGGACTTCTCTGACGTAAGGGACGTCGTGGCCGCCTACGAGCTTCTCGTTGAGAAGGGAGAGCCCGGCGAAGTCTACAACATCTGCTGCGGACGCGCGTACTCGATAGGGGAGCTGGCCGGAAAGCTCATATCCCTTTCGACGGAAAAGATAGAGATAGTGCCGGACCCTTCAAAGAAAAGGCCCACCGACACGCTGGCCATATACGGAGACAACTCGAGGATGAGGGCCCTCGGGTGGGCCCCCAGGCACACTATAGAGGAGACTCTTGCGGCCCTTCTCGGCTACTGGAGGGCAAGGGTGGGGAGCGGCTCTTGAGGATCGGGATAAACGCCCTTTTCCTTCTGCCTGGCAAAGTCGGAGGCAGCGAAGTCCACTTGAGGAACCTCGTGAAGTGGCTCGGCAAAGTGAAGGAGCATGAGTTCTACATATTCAGAAACAGGGAGAGCGAGGGCATCTTCGAGGTTCTCGCGCCTTCGTTCAACGTGGTGGCATGCGGGTTACGCGGCGAGAGCCGCCCGATGAGGATACTCTACGAGCAGTTCGCGCTGCCGTACAAGGTGAAAAAACTGGGCCTGGACGCGCTGGTCTCGGCCGGGATGACGGCCCCGTTCTTCGTCCCTGCCAGCTCCTTTCTCCTCATCCACGACCTCCAGCACATGAACATGCCGCAGAACTTTAGCAGGCTCTATCTTCTTTTTTTGAGGTTCTTCATCTATGTGAGCTCAGTGAGGTCGGACGCCATCCTTACGATATCCAACAAGGTAAAAAAAGACATCGTAAAATATTACGGGATACCGGAGAGGGACATAAGCGTCATCTACCACGGTGTCGACAGGGACTCTTTCCACGCCAGGGGTGATGAGGAAGTCAAGGCCATAAGGGCGAAGTATGGCCTGCCTCCCACGTTCGTCCTTTACACGGCCTCTTCGCTGCCGCACAAGAACTATGAAAGGCTGCTCGATGCCTTCAGGATTTTGAAAGCGGGGCGCAAGGAACTGAAGCTCGTCCTCATAGGGGCGCGCGACTACGGCCACGAGGTCATAAAAAAGAAGATAGATGAGCTCGGGCTCGCTGGCGATGTCGTCTTTCTGGGCTGGCTCCCGTTCGAGGACGTCCCGGTAATCTATTCGGCGGCCTCCCTCTTTGTCTTCCCGTCGCTCCATGAGGGATTCGGAATGCCAGTTCTCGAGGCGATGGCCTGCGGCGTGCCGGTCGTCTGCTCTGATATCGAGCCCCTTGACGAGGTCGCCGGGAGCGCGGCCCGTTTTGTCGACCCTGAGGCCGCGGAGAGCATAGCGTCCGGGATGCGCGACGTCCTCGAGGACAGGGCCCTGCGTGAAAGGCTCGTAAAAGACGGTTTTGAGCGCGCCGCGGCTTTCAGCTGGGAGAAGACAGCCGCCGATACCCTGAAGGCCGTGACCGGATGGGCTGGAAAGGGG